>JAJRTI010000922.1 GCA_024278415.1 Planctomycetota bacterium
GACCCCACCGGCCGCATCTTCGGCCTGATGCCGCACCCGGAGGCGTACCTTTTCCCGTTCAACCATCCCCAGTGGCAACGTCAGAAGCTCGCGGGCACGCTACCCGAGCACGGGGCCGGGCTGAAGGTATTCCAGAACGCGGCGGAGTTCGCGGCGGCAGAGTTGGTTTAGCCGGCGCGTCTGGAATGCCCGATTTCCTTGACAGGTCAGCGCGCATCGCGTAATATTGCGACAGTGCCAACAGAGCCGAAGGACGACGCAACATGACCACTGCAACTCTCGACAAAGTGCTGGAAGAGGTGAAAGGGCTGACTCCCGGTGAGCAACTCAGGGTGCGGGCATACCTTGACGCCGCACTGGAGCTGTCTCCCGAAACCATTCTCGATCTTCGCGTTCAGCAAGCTCTCATGGAAAAGGGGCTCCTCAGCGAAATCAAGTTCCCAAGGAAGAGCGTCTCGCTCGACCAGGAATACGAGCTAGTCAAGGTGAAGGGCAAGCCTGTGTCTGAAACGATCATTGAGGAACGCCGGTAGATGCCTCTGCGTTTCCTCGACAGTAGCGCGGCTGTCAAACGCTACGTGGATGAAGCGGGTTCTGCATGGGTGCTGGGCATCACAAGCCCGTCGAGGGGCAATTCCTGCTACGTGGTGCGAATCACAGGGGTGGAAGTGGTCTCGGCCATCACAAGGAGGGCTCGCGGAGGGAGTTTGGCCGCTTCCGATGCTGCCATGGCAGTAGAGCGGTTCCGTAGCGATTTCGCCAATGAATTCCGTTGCGTGGAGATGAGCCGAGGTCTGATCGAACGGGCGATGGACTTGGCCGAGAAGCATGCCCTGCGCGGGTACGATGCGGTGCAGCTCGCGGCCGCGCTGGAGGTGCAAGCCGGCATCACGGCAACGGGAGGCGGCCCCCCACTGATCCTCGTCAGCGCAGATGCAGACCTCAACTCGGCAGCGGTGATGGAAGGGCTGGCCGTGGAAGATCCCAACGCCCACCCATGAGGCGCCGGCGAGCTTCACCAGCGTCACTCGTGGCGTCCCATGCCGCGGCCAGCTAACGCGGACTCACCGCTCAACGTTCTGCCACCGACACGCGCACTCCCTTCCCGCGCGCCCAGTATGCTTCTAGCCCATACGCGGGCACAGGGAACTCGCGCTCGCTAGCAGCTAGCGGTGAAGCTTCGCCTGTCATCAGATCCGCTAGCGACTGCACTTTCCCAGAGATCGCTAACCGCACCAGCGCCGGCTTCGGGCTCGGATTGACAAGGTAGAAGTACAGCCCGTCCGCGTCGCGCAAGTACCGTACCACCACCGGCCCGCGCACGCGCTTCAGCGTCTCGAACCGCTTCGCGGGGAGCGCGCGGAACGCCTGGGTGAAGCGGCCGAGCTGCCGCTCCATGCCGTGCGTGCCGATGAGGAACCCGCCCTTGGTGAGCGCCATCACGTCCGTGCGCGCAAGGGGGATCGCGTAGCTCTCGAGGCAGTGGTCTTGGTTGGGGTTGAGCGTGGACACGCGCCAGCCGGTCTCGCTGCCCCAGAACTCCTTCCACCTCTTCGTCCGGCCGACCGCGTCCTCCCAGTAGCGGTCGTGCATGTTGATCCATCCGCCCCCGGCCTCGCGCAGCACGTCATACGTACGCGACTCGGTGAGCAGTTGGCGGATCTTGATCGGGTCCTTGTCGAACTTCCGCCGGCTGCGGCGCCATCGGTAGTCCGCGGGGTAGATCGTGCGTTGGATGACGATGTTCGGGTGCCCCTTGTAGAGCGCGGCATCCACGCCGCTCTCGCGGTTGATCCGCGACACGTAGTCCGCCTCGGTCTCGAAGCGCCGGTTGGGCATGATGTCGCGCTTGTTCGGCCTGTAGAGCGTGAGCACGAGCTTGAGGTCGGGCCGGCGCCGGCGCAGCTTTTGGGCGATCAGGTCGTAGAAGCCATACAGGGCCTTGCACCGCCACGCGATCCACGCGTCCCGCGCGTTCGCCATGAGCCACCGGTAGCGCTTGTTCACGCGGCCCGGGTCGTCGGCCGCGACGGGCACGCGCGTCCCCGTGTCGCGCTCGAACGCCTCCACGGTGCAGTCGTTGTACCCTGCGTCCAGTTCGCCGAACCACAGCATGCAGTGCCGGGTAAGGTGGAAGCTGATGCCCTTGAACGCGGGATACTCCGCGTACAGGTCGAGCATCTCGTCGACCATGGTGAGCAACGCCTGCCGCGTCTTGGGGTGCAGCGGGTTGTAGTTGGGCGCGGTGCCGTGCCAGCCGGTCATGTTGGGTGCGCCGTCCCACATCATCATGATGGGCGTCTTCGCTCCGTCGCCGGTCGTCAGCATCTCGTCTCGCCATTTGGTGTCGGAGAGCGAAGGCAGGCCGTGGAGGTTGAACGTGGGGATGAACTCGATGCCGCGCTGGCCGAAGCGCATGAGCATGTATTCGATGAAGTTCGCCGGGTGCGGACGCTGGAGCGCGAGGCCCTGGCTGGCCGACGGGTAGAAGGGCCCGTGGTACCAGACCGCCGGGTACATGAACAAGCTCTGGCCGAAGTAGTCCATGTAGTCCATGAGCCGGCTGATGGTGTGCTCGAAGCCGGGCATCGCGTCGTACCCGCCGAAGTCGAGGCACATGGCCGGGTCTTCATAGTAGAGGCCCACGTGCCGGCGCCAGCCGTTCACCGGCGCCGCGGGCTTCACCGGCAGCTTGGGCAGCCGGCCCTGCACCTCGTACACGCGCACCTTCGCCGCGGCGGCCGGCCGGCCCTGCTCCGCGGTCATGAAGATGAGCGCCACGTCCTCGCCTCGCGGCCAGAAGATGCTCCGCTGCGTCATCATGCGATTGGACAGAGGATACTCCGCGCCGCAGAACGCGCCGGTCTGGAGTTCGTACTGGCTCCATCCAGCGGCCGTTGTCTGCGCGATCACCTCCATGGTGCGCGGCTTGTCGTCGGGGTATTCCCAATCGACCACGTACGGCCGGCCCACGTTGGGCATGCGCACGCGCAGCGCGAACCGGCTGCGCTGCTTGGGCGAAGCTTCTCGATACGCGCCCAGCTTCGACTGAACCACGCGCGTCGGGTCCGTCGAGACGAACTTGTCCGCCGGCAAATCGGCCGCGCAATCGATCTCCTCGATCAGTTTGAGCTTCAGTTCGCCGCCGGTCTCTCGCGGTTTTTCGGGCTCGATGCCCCAGAAAGATAGTGTGCGCTCGTACGGCCTGCCGGCTCCTGCCGGCTCCCATCGGCATGTGAGCTTGTACTCGCCCGCAGCAGGCGGCGTGAAGCGTTGGTCAAACGTCTTGGATCCGCGCGCGGGAATGGAGAGTGGCGCGGCCTGTTCGCCGAGGACGCGGCGGCCTTGGGGGTCAACCAGCCGCCAAGTCAGGCGGCCCACCGCGCGCGTCGCGCCGATCGAATCGAGCCGCCAACGCAGCCGCGCGGGCCGGCCCGCGACGAAGTAGAGATGGGTCGCGGACGGGACCACCGGGAACACCTTCCCAACCTCAGCCTGCACCGCGTCGTCGGAAAGCGGGCCGTCGAAGATCTTGAATTCGTCGATGCTGCCTTAGGCCGCCTGGGTCGCGCCGTTGCTTCCGATGAAAAAGTGATCGAGCGGAATGGCCTTCCACCGTATGGGCAGGAACCCCTTGCGCGAGTCGCGGCCCCCGCGCACGCGCTCGCCGTCGAGGTAGAGCCGGCGCTCCTTGCGGTTGTCCCACGTGACCGCGATGTGATGCCACTCGCCGGCCTGCCATTCGCCGATCGGCTTTGCGATGTAGCGGTCGCGGTGGTCGCTCAGATCGAATCGCAGCCGGCTGCCCCAAACCCATAGCCAGAACAGGTTCGTGCCCTGCCGCGGGTTAGCTTGTGGGCCTTCCTGGAACAGGCAGCGCCATATCTCCCGGCCATTCTC
>JAJRTI010000923.1 GCA_024278415.1 Planctomycetota bacterium
CCCAGGGTAGCGGCCTGCGGCCGCAACCCTGGGCTAGAAGCCGGAAGCCCGTTGGGCTTCCAAACAGCGTTGCGTCAAGCGGAAACGCTGTCGCGCACGTTCATGGGGCCAACGGCTGTTGCAATCGGCTGAAGTGTTACATTCATTTTTCTTCGTGTCACTGGGCGTCTTCGTGGCCTCCGTCCCTTTGTGAATCCGCTATTGCAGGACACGAGACAAGCGTAGGCCTTCCCACACGAAACAGCGAAGAACTGGAAACCTGTGTTCCAGCGTGCTCATGGAGACGCGAATGAAAGCTAAACTACAGATCGCGTTCATCGTCGTGGGCATGGCCGTGTCCGTGTTCATCTGCGTGGCGGCCCTCTCCCAGGCCCGCAGGCAGGCCGCCCGGGAGGTGAGCCTGCCCAAGGGGTGGAAGCCGCGCACCACGGAATACAAGAAGCTGCTGGACGACATCAACCAGGGCAAGCGGCTGCTCGACGATGGGAAGTTCGATGCCGCGGAGTCGGCGTTCGCGGCGATTATCCAGAAGTACGATGCGAACAAGCATCTGGACAAACGCCACGTGTACGAAGCGCACCTGCGCCTGGGCATGGCCCTGCGCGGCCAGGGCAAGCACAAGGCCGCGCTCGAACAGTTTCGCCAAGTCATCGACGAGTGCGAATGGCGCTACCAGAAGGCCCGCGGCTGGATCGGGCTAGGGCGCACCTATGTGGCCATGGGCGCCCCTGACCAAGCGCTGGCCAAGTTTCAGAGGGTTATCGACAGTTTCTCCGAGGATATCCACGCCTGTCCCGAGTCGTACATGGCCATGGCCAAGGTGCACATCGCGGCCGGCGACCTGGGCAAGGCCACGGCCGCGCTGGAGCGGATTATCCGCGACTACCCTGGCAGCGAACGGGAGTGGGAGATCGAGGCGAAGGCGGTGCTCAAGGACGTGGCCAAGCTACAGGCCGAGCGCCGCGGGGCCCTGCTCGCCAAGGCCCTGGAAGCCCCAGGTGTTAAGCATCTGGCGGGCCCCATCGCCCAGGACACGGTGTTGGGCAAGGGCGTGTACGTGGCCAGTGAGACGCTTGTGGTGGCCAAGGGCGCCACGCTCGAACTCCAGCCCGGCGCGACTCTCAAGTTCATGCTTGGCGCGCCGCTCATCGTGCGGGGCGCGCTCGTGTGCCAAGGCGCGGCGCGGGATCCGGTGGTGCTCACGTCGGCCAGCGAATCGCCGGGGCCTTTTAGCTGGGTGGGCGTGCTCATCGAGCCCGAATCGGGGGCCGCGTCGTCGTTCAGCCATTGCCGCATCGAGCATGCAAAAGGTGGTGTGGAGTGCGACGGAGCGTCGCCCACCTTGGCAGACTGCGCCATCGTGGGCACGGGGCAGTGCGGGCTGAGGGCCAAGAACAAGTCCGAAGCCAAGGTGCTGCGGTGCACGATCGAGAAGGGCGAGGGCGACGGCGTGCAGTGCGTGCGCCGCACCAAAGCGCTGCTCGAAGGCAACACGATCCGCGGCAACCGCGGCACGGGCTTGAGTATCTCGATCCTCTGCGACGTGCAAGCCAAAGGCAACACGATTGCGGCCAACCGCGGCTACGGCATCCATTGTGTGGAAAGTACGGGCTCGGTGCTCGTGGGCAACACGGTGCAGGGCAACCGGCGCGCTGGCATCTTGTGCCACCACAGCTCGCCACCGGTCACGTCGAACGTAATCGAGAACAACGTCGGCCCAGGCCTCGCTTGCCAGACGGGCGCTTCGCCCCAGGTGGCGGGCAACACCATCCGCGGCAACACAAGCGGCGGCATCGCGTGCAAGGATTCCTCGTCGCCGTCCATCGTGGGCAACCGCATCGAAGGCAACGTTGCGTTTGGCATCGCGTGCGAGCGGGCCTCCGCGCCCACGATCCAGGGCAACACGATCGCCGGCAACAGCGGCCCCGGCATCGTCGCCAAGGACTCCAGCGCGCCCGTGATCCACGGCAACAACATCACCGGCCACAAGCGATGGGCGCTGCGCAACGACGGCTCGGCCCAAATCGACGCGTCGGGCAACTGGTGGGGCACGGCCAATCTCGGCGAGATTGCGAGGCGAGTGTTCGACGCGGCCGACACGCCCGCTGCGGGCAAGGTGAAGCTGGAGCCGATTCGGTCGGGGCCGGCGGCCGTTAAGGAGTGATGCGCGAGCGAGGCGAGAGCCGCCTGGGCTATCGATCCCAATGGAGCCGGGCAATCACCATCACGTCGCTCCCGCACGTGACGTTGTCGGCGTTCGTGATGGACGTGATGCGCTCGAAAACGCCCTGCTTGGAAAGCTCGGCGAGCGTGCGAGGGTACCAGTCGGGAAACACAGCGAGGTAGTCGGGCCTCACGCGCCTGATGAACTCCAGCGCGCCGCTGTCGCGGGCGGGCTCCCCCGGTCTGCCGTAGCGCTCGAGGAAATCGAGCGCTTCGGGCGTAGCGATGCCCCGCAAGTCGATCACCGGCCGGTCGGCCACATACGAGATCACCCCGATGTCGTTCACGGCCACGGTCGCGCCACGGGGCACGTGGCCGAGGATCCAGGCGGCGGCCGCAAACTGCATGCGCTGGATGTCCCGCACGTTGAGCACGAAAAGGCCGGCCCGCGCCCATGCGCCGGCGAGCAGGTCCAGCGCGAGGATCGCGGCCCCGATGCGCACAACCGCCCCGCGCCCCGGCGCCTGCGCCGCGAGCCAGCGTAGCCCCATGAGGCTGAGGAGGGTGGCCATGGGAAACAGGATGTAGAAGTGCCGGCCGAAGTTGGCGCCGGCCTCCGTGTTGCCGATGAGCCCATACGCGACCGGCAGCCCGAACACCCAGCCCGCGAGCGCGAGCCCGCGCCGCCGGCAACGGGCGTCCAGAAGCAGCGCGGCTGCTCCGACGACCACGGCTGCGGCGAGCAGGCGCGAGTCCTGTGCGAGCGCGGCCCGCGCGCGCATGACACACTCCCACACGAACGCCCACGAGAAGGGGGCGCCAGCCTTGACGTAGAACGTCGTGGGCAGAAGCCGGCCGGTGGTGGCGTACGAGAACCAGGCATACGGTGCGGCGATGGCCACGGCGATGGCCAACTGGCAGATTCCTTGCGCGAGCCAGCGCCCCCAGCCTCGTAGCCGCCATGCCTGCGCGGCGACGAGCACGACCGCGAGCCCCAGCACCTCGGGCCGCGCCCATGCGGCCAGGCCCAGCAGCCCGGCCTGCTGGAGCGCGAGCGGCCAGCGCTGGCGCCGGTTGAGCACGTGCAGCCGAATCGCATGCAGTGCGAGGACGTTGAACAAGCCCACTTCCAGGGCCCCTGCCGCGGACCACGCGAGCGCGCCGGAGCAGGCAACCAGCGCGGCCGCCGCGAGCGCAAGCTGGCGCGGCATGAGCCGCCGGGCGAGTTGGTACGCGGCCCACGCGGCGAGCGCGTTGAGCGCGATGCTGAGCCCCTGCGCGGCGCCCACGGGGGGGAGGCCCAGCCAGTCTGCGAGCGCGATGATGGCGGCCCAGCCCGGCGCGGTCTCCCCCGGCGTGGGATCGCCCTTGTTCAGCGACAGGCCGTATCCCTTGGCCAGGTTGTCCGCGTAGCGGATGTGAATCCACGAGTCGTCCAGCGGCAGCCCGTTCGTGCCGTTGGTGCGCCACGACACGGCGATGAACAGCAGGGGGATCGCCACGGCCGGAGCCGCGGCGAGCAGCGGCCACAGCATCCGTCGTGCGTGTGGCCTGGCGATCATGGCCTGGCTATTCCCCGGCCCCGGCATTGCCCGCTTTCTGGGGCAGCCTCGACAGTTCCAGCAGCACCTTGGGATAGAGGTCGTCCCCTGGGCGCAGCATATCCTTCACTTGGAGCAGTAGCTTCTTCGCCTCGTCTGGCCTTGACGTGCGGAACGCATACGCGCGGTAGTAGAGGCGCTCGGCCATCTTGACCATCTCTTGGATTGCGGCGACGCCGGCCTCGCCCTTCGGGTCCATCTTCTTGGCTTGCTCGAAGGCGTCGCGCGCGTCCTTGTATTTGGCGTCTTGGAAGGCCTTCATGCCCTTGTCGACCAGCTTCATGGCCAGCTTCTCGACTGTTTCGTCCCAGCCCTTGATTTTCCTTTCGGCCTCCTGGCGATAGCGGTTATCCTCGTTTTCGATCACGCGCACCACGTCTTGCCACCGCGCCACGGCGGCCGCGAAGTCCTTCTTGGCCGAGGCTTCGTCGGCTTTCTGGAGTGCGGCGAGCACGTAGCGGATGGTGCCGGCGAGGTGCTGGGCTTCGGGCGTATTGGACGCGGCGAGCTTCTTCAGCGCGCCCTCCGCGTCGCCGCTGTCGAAGAGGCTCTTCGCGGCCGCGCACACGCTCTTAGTCGCGACCAGTTTCTTCAGGTCCGCGGCTTCCGACGCGTACGGGCCTTTGGGGTTGATGCCGTCCACGAGCAGCGCGACCTGCTCCCAATCTTCTTGCTCCTTCGCGGCCTTGGCCTCTTCGAGCTTCTTCTTGTCCACCGCGTTGTGCTTGCACTCCTCCACTTTTTGCTTTGCGTTGGGGTAATCGGGCTCGTACTGGAGCACGACCTTGTACTGTTCCAGCGCCTTGTCCCAGTCTTGTTCGTCGCAGGCCTTGCTTGCGGCGTCCAGAGCGTCGTTCACGATCGTGAGCTTGATCTTGGCCTTCAGATCCTTGACTTCCGCGTAGAAGATGCTGTCCTTAGAAAGGCGGTCGAAGTACTCGAACGCCTTGGCCCAGTTTTTTCGCTTCGCGTACTGGTTGGCGGTGTATAGGATGCCTTCGTTGTCGTTTTCTTGGTAGATCCAGTCGAGTTGCTTACGCGCGAACGTGCGCGCCTTCTGGGGCACGTAGGCGGCGTCTGCGATCTCTTCGAACAGGCTCTCGGCCTCGCCGCGCACCGCGCGGAAGTCTTTGCCCTTGAGGTCGATCCAGAGCTTGCTCACGTCGAGGAGCATCTTGGCCGCCTTCATCTTGGGCAGGTCTCTCTGGGCTCTGCGCAACAGCTTTTCCGCGCCCAGCACGTTGTTCTCTTCGAGTTTGCCGATCGCGTCCTCGATCATCTGCTCGTATTGGGCCTTGGTCGGGGTGTTCCCGCTTGGGCCGGCAGGCTTGTTGCCTCCTTTGCCCTTGGACGCGAGGCCGGCCACGATGGCAAGGACGATGATGAGCGTCAGGCCAATGATGGCGGCCTTGGTGATGGGCCGAAGCTGGGCGATCTTCTGGAGCAGCGAGCCGGCGGGCGGCTTGGCCGGGTAGCCCACGGGCTGGATCTCGATCTCGCGCCCGGTAGTGGGGTCGACCGCGTACCAGCGGCCGTTGCGCTCCACCACGCGCGCCTCACTGGTGGCCTGGCCGGCGTACTGGGCCGGCAGCATGTTCTCGTCCTCGGGCGTAGGCTCGTCGTCCTCGTCCACGGCTCCTTCTGGGGCCGCGGGCCGTGAGGGCACGTTCTTGAGCCGGTCGTCTACGGTGGGCGGCGGCGGTGGGGCGCCGGGTGCGGGCGGGGAGCCGGTGAGCACGGTCGCCTGGTCGGACACGTCGCCCTGGTCGAAGATGAGCTGCACTTCGCCGCCCACGCGCAGCGTATCGCCGTTCATGAGCTTGCACTCGGAGACCTGCACGTCGCTGACGAACGTCCCGTTGCGGCTGCCCAGATCTTTGATCACGACCTGCCCGGCCTTCACCGTGCACTGGAGGTGCCGGCGCGAGACCTTCGGGTGGTCCAGCACGATATCGCAGCTTTGGTCGCGGCCCACGATAGTCGTGCCTTCCTTGAGCGGGAATTCGAGCCGCTCGCGGCCGCTGTCGATGATAAATTTCATGGGCGATTCGGGTTTCTGCTCCAGCGCCACCGCCGAGGTAGATGGCGCGCCGTCACGGGGAATCACTTGCGAATTCGGGCCTGCCGTTCGAGTTGCTGCTCGATGAGTTGGGTGTAGATATCGACCACCTGGCGGCGCCAGTCGCGCTCATCGGGGAAGAGGCTCTGCATCTCGCGCAGATGTACTGCCGCGGCCTCGGCGTCGTTCGTCTCCAGCTTCTGTTTGAACTTGAACCGCAGGTCGACCCACTTGGACTGCAACTCGCGCTCGGCCCGCTTGAGGGACAGCTTGGTCTCCATGTACAGCGGCGGTTTGACGGGCAACGGATCCATGAGTGCGAGCGCGGTCTTGTAAAACTGGATGGCCCGGTACAGCTCCGTCTTGCGCAGGGTGTTGGCGCGCAGCACATTCTCCCGGGCGATTTCGAGCCGCTGGTCGTTGTTGAGTCGGCGGTCGAACTGTTCGGTGAGGTCGGGCATGGACCCGCGCACGATGACGCGCAGGATCATGGGCGAGCCGTTGAGCCGCTTCACGTTTACGTCGACCGTGCCCGAGTCGATGGCCTCCAGCACGATGATCTTGGGGTCCTTGATCTCGTCGATCACCTTCACGACTCCCTCTTCGCTGAGGGTGACCGATTCGGGGTCGTACGCCATGCCCCGCGCGACCAAGGGCTGTGCCCGCTGCTCGCCGCGCTTCATGAGGATGTCCACGACCGGTATTTTCTTGGCGCCCTTCTGCGCGGGCAGGAAGATGTAGGCGCCGGCCAGGGCCAGGATGACGATGCTCACGAGCGTCCAGAGGAATGCGAGCGCGCTGCTGCGGGCCTGGTCGTCTGGCGGCAGGGGGGCTGGCGGGGCCCCGGCGCCGGGCGCGGCGCCAAGCCCAGGCGGTTGGAACGCGCTGGGGCCGGGCTCGGGCGCGAGCGCCGGTTCGGGCGGCGCCGCCGGCGGCAGCGGCGGGGGGGCGTCGCTCACTTTGGTCGGCGGCGGCTTCGGCATGGCTTGGGGCAGGGGCGGCGCGTCGAAGACGGCCTGCACCTCCACGTCGCCGATAAACACCACGTCGCCGGGCTTGACCACGCCCTCTTGCACGCGCTGGCCGCCGACCTGGATGCCGTTGCGGCTGTTGAGGTCGCGGATGACGTATCGGCCGCCTTCCAGCGTGACTTGCGCGTGCATGCGCGACACGGACCCTTGGTCCATGATCACATCGCAATCGGGTGAGCGGCCGATGGTGAACATGTCGCCTTCGACATGGAACTCACGGCCCTGAAGCTCTGTATTGAGGCAGACCAGTTTCACGGTTCGTCGTCTCGCACTTCCAGCGTATCGCCCGTCCGCACGTCGAGCCCGGCCAGCGCGCCGGCCGGCAGCTCCACGACGGAATGGGCGCGCCAGGCCGCGGACAGGCGCCACGGCTTGAGGTTCTCGACAAGCTTCACGACGCGCTGCTTGCGGTCGAGGTAAATCACGTCGATTGGGAACGCCATGAAAAACATGTGGATGCTCGCCACGCCAAGGACCGCGCAGGGCACGATCCAAAGGCCCGCGTTGGCGGGCAGGCTGTCCCGGCCGAGCAGCCCTCTGCTCCGGGCCGCCGGGGTGTCCGCCACTTCCAAGTTTTCAGCGACCGTCTGGCCGGTGCGCGTGTTGGCGAGGCGGATGGCGGGGCTCCTTCGTCGGCTCAGCCTGAAAACATGGGAATCAAGTATTTCAGGACAATGGGGCCGGCTAGTATAATGAATGTATTGGGGAAAATGAAGGCGATGAGCGGGGCCAGGATTTTGACAGGGGCTTCCATCGCGAGTTTCTCCGCGCGCTGGGACCGGCTGTTGCGCAGTTGCTCGCTTTGCACCCTCAAGATGGGGCCCAGCGGCGCGCCCAGTTGGTCGGCCTGGATGAGCGCGCTCGTGACGGAGGTCATTTCCGCGACGGAGACGCGCCGGCCCAGGTCGCGCAGGGCTTCGGCGCGCTGCTTGCCGAGCTGCACTTCCCGCAGCATGATGCCCAACTCGAACGCGAGCGCGGAGCCGCGCAGCTTGTCCACGATGCGCTCGACCGCGGTGGTGAAGTCCAAGCCGGCCTCGACCGCGAGCGTGAGGAGGTCGAGCGCGAACGGCAGCGCTTTCTGGATCTGGACTTGCCGGCGCCGGGCGCGGTCGTTGAGCCAGATCGAGGGCAGGAAGAAGCCGAGCATCACGGCCGCGAGGATCAGCACGGGCATGCCGAATCTTTGCCACACGAAGACGCCGATGCCGGCGCCGGCCATAGCCGAAATCACCATGAGGCCCAGGAACTCGTCGGGCGTGAGGCCTTCGGGGTTGCCCGCGGCGAGCAACTGGCGTTGGAGGCGCATGCGCGTGGCGAGCAGGAACGACTTGCTCGGGTCGTTGCCCACGCGCGCCTCCGTGCGCCGCGCGGCGCTGTTGAAGACCGTGCCGAAGACCCGGGCCAGCGGCTTGAGCGCGCGGAACAGCGGCGACCGTGCGGATTCGGCCTCGGCTTCCCATACGTTTTGGGCTTGCTGCCGCGCTTCCATGATCAGGAAGGTCAGGAACCACGTGAGAAACGCGGCGCATCCGCCCGCGGCCGAGAGCGAGACGTAGTAGTCGAGTGTGGGGTTGGAGGTCATGCAGGTACCGTTCGAGTTCCGGATGCTGTCTCAGCGCGGCGCTCTCGCGGCCTGCTGCGCACGCGGCTTGCGCTGGCGGGCCGTCTCGCTTCGCTGCGGCGGCCTCATACGTCGATCTTGGTGATTTTGTAGATGAAGTAGAGCCCGAGCACTTCGAGCACCACGACCGAGGCGAGCATGAGTGCGCCGGGCACGGTCGTGTAGAGCGGCACGAGGAAGTCGGGCGTGAGCACATTGATCGCCAGAGCGATGCCGATGGGCAGCATGCTGATGACGATGCCTTGGAGCTTGCCTTGTGCGGTGAGTGCGGCGATCTTGCCTTCGATGCGGCGCCGCTCGCGGATGGTCTCCGCGATGTTGTCGAAGACTTCCGTGAGGTCGCCGCCCACGTCGCGGGAGATGGTCACCGACGTGACGAGCAGGTCCATGTCTTGGCCTGGCATACGATGGGCCAGGTGCTCGAGGGCTTGCTCGGGGGCGACGCCGAGGCGCATCTCCTGCACGACGAGCCGCATTTCCTGGCTCATGGGGTTCTCCATCTCCCGTTGCACCAGGTCGATCGCCTGGGGCAGCGTGAACCCTGCGCGCAGCGAGTTGCCCATGTTCACCAGCGCGTCGACGAGCTGCATGCCGAACGCCTTCTCGCGCCGGTACTTCATGAACACGAGGAAGACTTTGGGCAAGGGCACGCTGAACGTGCCGAGGATGGCCGTGATGATCCAGTTCTGGCTCACCGCGAAGACCACGGCCGACACGACCGCGCCCGCGACGAGGCTGAGGTAGAACACGTTCTGCACGGGCATGGTCATCCAGATCGCGTCGAGGCTGCGCTGCGCTCCCTCGACGTATTTTTCCTCGTAGCTCTGCCACCCGGTGGTGAAGAGGCGCAAGCCCACGAACACGAACGTGCCCACCGCGAGGAAGAGCGCGGTCAGGCCGATGTAGAGGTCGGCGTTCGAAGTTGCGGCTATGGGATCGGTGGCCATGTCAGTCGATAGGGGTATGGGATTCCTGGCTGCGTGCGGTCACGTGGCCGGGCCTTCGAGCATGCTGGCGGTCGGCGGTTCCAGCGCATCGGCCGCCTTGAACCAGTCCATGTTGACCGTGATGCTGCGTTGCTTGAGTGCGTCGATAAAGTCGGGCACTTCGCCCGTGGGCACATAGTCGCCCACGACCTTGCCATCGGCGTCGAAGCCCGATTGTTTGAACAGGAAGATGTGGCGCACGTCCATGTCCTCGCCGCGCTCGCCGATGATCTCGGAGATGTAAGTGATCTTTCTCGTGCCGTCGGGCATGCGGGAGGTCTGGACGATGAAATCGATCGCGCCCACGATCTGGTCTCGAATCGCGGCCGACGGCAGCTCCATGCCGGCCATGAGCACGAGGGTCTCGAGGCGGTTGAGCGCGTCGCGCGGGGTGTTGGCGTGCAGGGTGGTGAGCGAGCCGTCGTGGCCGGTGTTCATGGCCTGGAGCATGTCCAGTGCTTCGGCGCCGCGGCACTCGCCCACGACGATGCGGTCGGGCCGCATCCGCAGGCTGTTGCGCACGAGTTCGCGGATCGGGATCGCGCCTTCGCCCTGGATGTTGGGCGGCTTGCTTTCGAGCGAGATCACGTGCTCCTGGCTCAAGCGCAGCTCTGCCGCGTCTTCCACGGTGACGATCCGCTCGTCGTCGGGGATGAAGTTGGAGACCACGTTGAGCAGCGTGGTCTTGCCGGAGCCGGGGCCGCCGGAGATGAGGATGTTGGCGCGGTATTTCACGGCCAGGGCCAGGAAGTCGGCCATGGTCCGGTTCATGGAGCCAAAGCCGATGAGGTCGTCGACGGTGAAGGGATCGGTCGCGAATTTGCGGATGGTGATCGTGGGCCCGGACAGTGAGAGCGGATGGATGATGGCGTTGACGCGCGAGCCGTCGGGCAGACGCGCGTCGACCATGGGGGTGGTTTCGTCGATGCGCCGGCCAATGGGGGCGATGATGCGCCGAATGACGGCGAGGACTTGGTCCCGGCCTGAGAAGCGCGCCTTGGTGCGCTCGATCTTGCCGTGGCGTTCGACGTAGATGCGGTCCCAGTCGTTGACCATGACCTCGTCGGTCTCCTCGTCGGCGAGCAGGTCTTCCAGCGGCCCCAGCCCCAGGGCCTCGTCGATGATTTCCTTGAGCAGCTTCTCTTCCGAGAGCCAGGGGGGCATCTGGTTGCGGACGCGCTTGATGATATTGCGCACGACTTCGCTGGTGCGTTTGTAGAGTTCCTCCTCGGTCTGCTTGGTGAAGTCGTGCTGCTTCAGGTCCATGTCCTTGAGCAGTTCTTTGTGGATGAACTGCTTCAGCTCGATGGGCGTCTGGCCCTCTTCGTCGGTGGAGGCAGGGGCGGGTTGCGCCGCGGTGGACGCGGGCGTGGCGGCCCTCGGCGCGGCCGGCACTTGTGCGCCGGATGCGGGCTGCGTCATGTGGAACCGAAGCGGCACGCTCGCCACGTGGATATCGGCCCCGTCGCGGAGTAGCGTGCGGCCTACGACGCGCGTGCCGTCGACGAAAGTGCCGTTGCGGCTGTCGAGGTCGCAGAGGGCGTAGCCGGATTCGGTGGCGATGATCTCCGCGTGCTCGCGGGAGATCTTGACGTCGCTCAGCACCAAGTCGTTGCCTTGCCGCTTGCCGATGGTGAAGCGCGGCTTGGTGATCTCGATTTGGCGCTGCTGGCCACCGTCTATGTAGACGAGGAAGGGCATTTCGCAGAATGGTTGATGGTTAATGGTGGATGATTGATGATGGCAGAGGCTACCGGTTCCGATCATTAACCACTGTCTGTCTGGGGACACGTTGCGATCCGTCCCGCACATGCGGGACGGCTTCCGCATCGCGTCCCCGGGCGCCGCTAAGGCTCGATGGGCTCGTCGATACCGGTTGCGGACGGGGCTTTCTTGACGCGTTTTTGGTTGGCTTGCTTGGCCAGGTCGAGGAAGGTGTCGAGCCCGACCTCGATGGGTTCTTCGATTGCGCCGACCGTGGCGGAATCACGCAGGGTGCAGTAGAGTTCGCCGGCGCCCTGGGCGAAGATGAGCAACGCGGCTTCTTGGGGCGACACGGCCAGCGTGAGCGAGGAGTAGCCCTGCTTGCGCCGCTCGCGTGAGGACGCGCGTGCGAGCACGCTCTGCGTGACGTTGTCGATCGCGAGCACGGTCACGTCGGACAGCAGCATCACGGTCTTGCGCACGGTCGCGGTCTGCTTGTTCTTGGTTTCGATGAGCGAGAAGGTGCCGTAGATATCGATGCGGCTGTTGGGGCGAATGAGCCCGGCCACGCCGCGGATGTTATCCACGGGGATCGTCACGGCGCGCTCGTTGGACATGAGCGTGCGAGTCCGCGTCGCCTCGGGCGGGTCGAAGAAGCTCCACAGCAGCACGTCGCCGCGGTCCACGTTGCGCCGGATCGTCTGGCCCACGAGCCGGCTTGTGTTGGCCCGGTCGATGGCTTCGGAGGGCACGAAGCGCTTCTCGATTTGCGTGGTGGTGAGCATGGCCCGGGTGATGACCGAGCCGGCCTTGATGCGCTTGGCCGCGGCGAGCAGCGTGACGGGCTGGGTGCCGCGGCTGAGCTTCTTCTGCTGCTCCTGGAGGTAGCGGTTGACGCCGACGACGGCGACCGCGCCCAGGACAATGGCCATGAACAGGGGGACGATGGTCTTCACGGGTGGCTCCTTTCAGGAGGCGTGAACGGGCGTTCGCATCAGCGCACGAGCAGCGTCGTCGCGACTTCGCCCGAAGGCCGGTCAGACATGCTGATGATACACATGCGGTTGGCTTTCTTAAAGGCCATGATGTCTTCGGCCAACACGACGTCCGAGTCGACTTGTGCCTGGCTCATCGCGCGGCTCATGACTTCGTCGAACGTCCAGCCGAGTTGGGGCATGCGTCGGAGGTAGAATTCCCGCGTGGCGGAGGCGGCGTTGAAGCCGTGGTAGAGGATCATGAACTGGCCGCTGCCCTTGGGGTTCTCCATGGCGAGAACCCGGCGGGAATCCGGCGGCCGGGGCACGTCCTTCACGTCTGCGCCCGGCGCGTCGCGATCGGAATCCATGGACCACTGCGCCGGCTCGCCATACACCAGGATCGCCTGGGTGCCGCGGCCGCTGGTCGCCGAGAGCACCGCGGTCACGTGCTGGCCGGCCCGGTCGCGGTAGCTGACCACGCACTGGCCGTCGAGCATGGGTTGCACCTGGGGCCGGATGCCGGCGCGGCGCAGTTCGTTCACGAACTCCTTGGCGAACACCTGCGGCGGCTTAGGCGAGCGTATGGTCTTCACTGTCGAGTCGTGGCCGCCGACTCGCACGGTGCGGGAATCGACGCGTTCGGCGCCGCGCATGGCCTTGCTGGCGCCCAGGCCGTGGGGCCCGGCCATGCCGAGCCAGAGGCCGCCTGCGATCAGCGCTGACGCGAGCGCGGCTATTGTAACACCTCGCCTGATTTTTGTGGAGAGGGGAACGTCGGGGGTCATGGTGGCACTGTTCGGCACGGAAGGGGCCATTGGCAGACCGCGGCGATTGGAGTGTGATTCTCCCGTCGTGGCAGGTTGTCGGTTGTGGGTGTTCGGGCTGCGCAGTCGAAAACCCAACACCCACAACCGGCCTTGGCCGCTAGCGAATGGACGAGGGGACCGTCCCAGCGGGACAGCCCCCTCGTGGCGGGAAGCAACGTCGTCGCATGGCTGCGAGGCTTACGGATTCGGCGACGTCGTCGCCGTCGGGTCGCCGGGCTTCCAATACGACTGGATGCTGCTGATGTCTTCAAACGTGCGGATGTCTTGCCGCGCCTGGGAGTCCACGTGCATGCCGTAGCTGGCGATGAAGTCGAGTGTTTTCTCCAACATCTCCGGGCCGGTCACGTTGTTGCTGCTTCCTTCGCCGGTGGCCGGAGGCTCTTCCAGTTGGCCCTGGTATCGGATCATCATGCGGAACGAACTCTCCCAGGGCTCAAGCTCCAGGCTCGTGGGCGGGCCTTCGAGTGTGAGGTAGTCGTGGTACGCGTCGGGGGTGTCCGCGTCCTTGTGTTCGCTAGGGTTGGAGAAGATGAGGTCGGCGAACTCTGGCTCGTACGTGTACGCCACGTCGGCTCGCGTGCGCACCATCCAGATTCGCCCCTGGCTGTCGCGGTTGAGGAGATTCGCGACCGCGACCTTGTAGTCATCGATGCGGTCGGCCATATCCTCCATGAAGCTTGACGAGTAGTCGCCCACTTCGCGGTACACGCGCTCCAGGCCGTTCGGTCCCAGCACGAGGTCTGCGATGACGTGTTTTTGCGCCAGGTCTTGGAACGTGAGCGCCAGGTCCGCCTGGCTCCAGGGATCGGTCTCGTTCATGCCGCTGTCGTCTGAGACCTCGAACTCGCCGTCGATTTCTTGGCAGAAGATATCGTCGAGCCGCTGAGCATCGCTGGAGCCAGAGAGTCCGACGTACCACACCGCGGCGCGCTGCTTCTGCCGGCCCAACATCAGGTTGCCGAAGAAGATCACGCCCAACAGGACAACGCAGTACGCCGGCATGATGATGGTCGTCTCGATCATGGCCGAGCCGGGTTCGCGGCGCTTGGGATGTCGGAAGTGCATCATGGCAACAGAACCAGGTTGTTCGTCATTGGTCATTGAGCCATTCGATGTCGTGTGCATCCGGCCCCAATGACTAATGACTAATGAGTGTCCGCCGCGAAATGCCGCGCGACAGGCGCTTGTAGCGCGCTCGTAAGAGCGTCTCTGGCCGGTAATGCGGGAAACCACAGAGCGGAACGCACTGACGTGCGTGCTACCCGCGGGCTCCGTACCTTTCGCGACAGAGACTAATGACTAATGACTAATGGCGACTAGTGATACAGCACGTCCTCGAACTTCACGTCGTCGGTATCGGTCGCGCCCTGTTGGTCGCCAAACTGGAGGCGGCGGCCGTCGCGCCGGCGCATGGAGTTGAGTGCGGGGATATTCTCAAGCTTGTTCTCGCGCACGAGTTTGCTGATGTAGTGCGATTCGCCGCTCGCGAAAAGTTGGTAGAGCCACCCCGCGGCGGAGTCGGACATGCGGCCTTCGAGTTCGTGGCCTTCGAGTTCCAGGTCGTCGGGGTCGATGTTGTTCTTAGTGGACACGAGCCGCGCGGCCCAGCGAGTCACGTAGAGGTTGCCGCCGCTGGACTGGCCTTCGAGCCACTTGGTCCGCACGCTGTCGTCTTGGGGCGCGGGGTCGCCGGGGCGGGTCTCCACGTGCACCGGGCCCTTGAGCTTCCACACGAACCCGTTGGCATCGGCCGACTCGGTATGGGCCAGGGCGGGGTCGTAGAAGCCAGCCCGCGCGGAAGCCACGGCCATGCAGCCCCAGTCGGGCATACGCGGGGTTTCGTCTCCCTTTGTCGGGTCCACGAAGGGGTTGATGAGAATGGGCATGAGCGTGGAGCCGCTGGGATCTTCGCGGCGGGTGCCCACGTCCATGCCGGGCCAGGGGTTGGCCCACACGGCCACGTTCATGCCGTACTTGAAGAACTCCTCGGTCAGCACAAGCGGCTCCTGCACCTTGCCCTCCACGCCGTACGAGTTATCCTTCGCCATCTGGAGCTGGAGGAAGTTTTTCCAACTCTCGCTGCCTTGGTGGCGGTATGCGGTGTCCTTGGGCCGCACGCACACCTGCGTGGTCGCTTGGCCCCAGGTCTGGCCTTTGCACACGGGGCAGGTGTAGGTCTCCTGGACCATGTTGCCCGAGCCGGGCGGATCCTCGATGGTGCGCGTCTTCTCTCCGCTGCCGTCGCAGTACCAGCAGGGGCGCATCTGGTAGAATTGCGACTTGGGCGGCGTGTACCCGGGCTCCCAGGGGGAGTCCTTGGGCGACTTAGCCTCATAGGTCATGCCCGTGTCGTCGTCGCCCCCGGGCGCCACGCCCATCCAGTACATCCAATCCGGCAAGTTGTCGGTCGCCACGGCGGACTCGAAGTTGCCCCAGTCGGAGTAGTCGTCGAAGTTCCAGCGCACGGCTTGGTTCAGTCCCAGCCGATAGCGGTTGGACTCCCAATTCAACAGCGACCCTAGTTCTTCATAGTTGTATTCCCATTTGTTATTAGGGAACTCTGGGTCTGGGGTGAGCCGGTGTTGCCACCAGTAGTCGCCTCGTTCATCGTAGTACTTGCGCCACCGGCCGTCCGCGTTGTCCACGGTCAGTGTGTACTGGCGCACGGTGATTCGGAAGTGGTCGATGACTCCGAGGTGGACAGGCCCGACCGTGTGCGAGAAGGAGATAGGCGTGCGGAGGGAGAAGTACGTGCCGTGCGCGCTGACCGCGGGCGGGTTGCCTATGTATACGCTGAGCCCCTCGTCGATGCGCACCCAGTCGTCGATCTGCACGCGCACGCCGTCGTGCTCGTATTCGGTCAGGCTCACCCAGTCGCCGTTGCGCCGCACTTCTAGGTCGTGGCTCGTGGGGTTGCGCCGGAAGATCTCGACCACTTCGCCGTCGACGATGAGGTCATAGGCGCCATCGCCGAGCGAGGGATGGGGCCTCGCGCCGATGCTGTGGGGCGTCTGGCCGGGGGCTTGCGTGCTGACGATCCAAAACGCGGTGTCGCCAGAGCCCACCTTCTTGCAGTGCACCTCGGTGCCCTGCGGGCTGCGCGTGATGAGCCACTCCTCCTGCGCGTCGTCCAACTGCTCGATGTGCAAGGTTTCGTCTTGGTCCACGCCGGCGACGCTGCGAATGGTCCACACCTTCTCTGTTGGGTGCCGCACTTCGATGTAGCGCGTCGTTTTCCCGTTCTCCCACACCTCGATGTTCCACCCGTCCTCCTCGTCGAGCTTCTCGATCATCATGTCGACCTTGCGCGCATTGAGGGGGTACCAGCGGCTGCCCCAGAATACGCTCTTGTGGCTCGCGCCGGCCTCGTACGCGGCCTTGTCGATCTCGTCCTCGATCAGCACCGGCCCCGCGAGCACGATGGCTTGCTCGATGTGAGACAGCTCCATGAGCCAGCGCTTGGCCTCGGGGAACACGACTTCTGCGCGTGCGGAGAGTTCCGCGAGTTTCTGGCACGCGAAGCCGGGCGACGGCGCGGCTTCCGCCTGCGCCAGGTAGGGCGAGTTGGCCCCCCACAAGTTCAGCACGCCGCATGGGTACCCTTCTGGCGGCATGAGCGATGTGCCGGAGCGGAGCAGGCTCTTGGGGTCTTCGAACTCGGCCAACACGGCGAAGGTGGTGATGTCGGCCATCTGCCGCAGCAGCGAGTGGTAGATCTGGGCCATGCCGTTGTTGATCCAGCCCACGGAGCTGAGGCAGTTGGCTTGGATCATCGCGGCGGACATGGCCGCGGAGTCGGCCGCGGTCTGCACCTTGATGCGGGTCATGCAGACCTGGCCCACGTTGTAGACCATGGTTGCGGCCATGATGATGATGAGGAAGCTCATGGCCGCGAACACGAGCCCCTGGCCGCGCTGGTCGCTGTGCAGGCGCTGTGTCGCGCGTGTGATGATGCGGATCATGGGAAGGCTCGGAGGCTGAAGGGGCGAAGCGTAAAAACGTAAAACGTAAACCGCAAGGTCGGAAACGCGCACCGAGAGGGTCTCTGCTTACGTTTCACGTCTTTACGTTTTATTCCTCCGCCAACACCACGCTCTTGTACTGCACGCCCACGTCCACGAGTGTGATGTGCGGCGCGCCCCAGCGCTCGGTCGCCGTCTGGAGCGACGGTATCCGATCCTTGACGTCGGAGCCGGGCAGGTTGGGGTTGAGCGCGGAGAGAATGGCGAAGAACTCGCCCACGAAGGGGAGCGCGAGTTCGTAGTCGTGCGCCACGGCCACGACCACGGCCCGGTCGTCGCCGCCAAGCTGGTTGCCGACTTCGGCGAGCATGGGCAGTATGCTAGGGTCGGGAGCGAAAGTTTGGCCGCTGATGCACGTCCACGTGCCGCCGTCGAGGCGGTACACGTATGTCTTGGCCTGGGCAAACGACGACTTGTCCGGCTCGCCGGATTGGACGAACGCGGACTCGCCGCGGCGCTCAGGCGTGAGGTATCGCTTTTCGTCGCCGAAAGGGTTCGTGCCTTCCGGGTCGGTGTGCCAGATTGCCCGCGGGGGCGGCGGCACGAGCAGGCCCCAGCCGGGCAGCCGAATGAGCGGGTACACGTCAGTCGTGACCGAGATGTTGGCCTTCGCGCTCGGCCCAGCAATGGCCGTGCAGATGATGGACGCGGCCTTGTACGCGTTTCGGTCGCGGTCCGCGTTGTTCACATCGTCGTCCTTCACCAACTCTGCACGGGCGGCGGAGAACGCGGCGTAGTTCACGATTTGCTTCGCCACGAAAATCAGCGAGAGTTGGATAATGCCCAGAACGACCATGAGCTGGATCGGGAACGCGATTGCGAACTCGACCAGCGTCTGGCCGTCTTGGCGGCGATGAACGTTGTGGAAGAAAAGGGGCATTGGTGAACTCTGACTTCCGCCCTTCGCGTCTTTGCGTTTCGCCGTTCCGCCTACGCAAAAGGGGGCAGACCGGCAAGCCTGCCCCTCGTCGCGGACGCGAAGGAATCCATGGGTGCGGTGCGGCGTTACCGTTGCGGCATGAGCAGCCATCCGCGATGGAGGAACACGAACCAAGCGAGCATCGTGCCCGTCGCCAGGGCGAAGCCGTAGGGCAACGTGAGCGACTCCGGCGGCTCCTGCTCCGGCGTGTTTGCGTCGGGCAGGGCATGTTTGTGCCGGCGGAGCGTGAAGAGCACGAGCATGCTGCGCTTGAGGCCCGACCAGGCCTCGCCGCGCCAGATGAGCACGCCCATGCCGAGCACGAAGCCGACCAGCGCCGCGTAGAGCATGGCGTAGACCACGAAGAAGTGGCCGCGCATGACCGCGCCTGACGCTGCGCCGATCGCCGCGGCAAGCTTCAGGTCGCCGCCGCCGAGCCAGCCCATGAAATACGGGAGGGCGAACAGCGCGCCGGCCAGCGCGAGCCCGAACACGCTGTTGAGCGTGTGCCGGTAGTGGCCGGGCGTGAGGCCGTCGAGCATGAACGCCAGCCCCAGGCCGATGAGGATGGCCGAGTAGGTGCACCAGTTGTACACCTTGCCCTTGGCCAAGTCCGTGTACGCCGCAACCACTACGAGGCCTAGCAGCAGGCAATGCTTCGCGAGCACCAGAATCGCTTGCCATCTTTGTAGGGCTTCAGGCGTCATGCGGTCCTATCAAACCCGGGGGGTTCAGCGGAATGTCATCCTGAACGTAGCGGTTGCGTCGCCGGCCGTTCGTAGTGAGGCCCGTAAGGGCCGCCTCCGTTTGCGTCCGCGGGCCAGGCAGAGGCGACCCTGACGGGTCGCACTACAAACGCGGCGGCTCCCGCGTGTGGCATGACATCACAGGCGCGGCACGGCGCTAGAAGTTCGTGCCGAGGTCTGCCGCTCCGCGGTTGTCCTGCGCGTTCGTGGCGTTAGACTCGGCCTCGTCTTGGTAATCGTCGTCTTGCTGGCCGGAGATCTTCGCGGTCGAGTGCGTGAACAGGTTCTTGATCTGTCCGCCGAACGCGGTGATCACGACGATCGCCGCAACCGCGACCAGCGCCACGATGATGATGTACTCAGCCGTGGCCTGGCCGTTGCGGCCATTGCGCATCAATCTGTCAAAGTGACCAATCATGGGGGTAGCCTCCTCACAAAAAGGGTGACACGGCTTCCGCGGCCTAGCGGCGCCGCGAAGCCAGATTCAACTTCGTTCGCGTTTACGGCAATGGCAGGCTAACCAGCGCGGCGGCATCGTAGAAATACCACGCCAGCCAGGTATGGAACGTGATGAGCACGTAGTAGGCCGCGATCACGGCCGCGCCGGTCGCGATCACGTACTCGGCCGTGGCCTGGCCCAGTTCACCTTTCGCGAGCCGAACAACACGTGTTGGGATCTTCCACATGCCCAGCATCGATTCCGACAGCGGCCGCGCGCTCGTGAGCCCCATCCAGCGGGGCGGACAGCATGCTGCCGCAAAGAGTAACGTGTGCGATCTATTGCACTCAGGCTAGTGTACCACTAGCAAATGCAAAATCAAGGCAAATCCGGCCTCGCCCACTGCGCAGCCGACCCGCACAGGAGAAGCGCGAGGCGTGCAGTTGTTATGCATGCAGAATGCAAAGACCGGGCCAAGCGCGCACACTAGCCTCGTGTTTGGGTCGGACAGGCCAGCCCACGGCAAGCGCGTCCGCGCCTGCGGCACGACGCCGTCCCAGAGGAGTTGGATCTTTGCCCCCAACTCAAAGCGGGTGTTTTCCCACACGTAACACTGTGGCCTCATGGGCCGGCGCAGTTGGCGGCCGAGCCGCAGTGCTCGGCTGGCATGTTACGTCTCTTGATGTGGTGCTGTGGAAGGGCTAGTTCGTCAGCCCGTACAACACCACGTTCGCCCCGAGCTTGAGCGCGTCGTCACGCACCACGCCGAGGCACTTCTGGCACGGATGGTTTTCCCAGCCGCACCCCAGGCCGAACTTGGAGTACACCACCCCCAGCCGGCCCTCGAACTCGATGCCCTCCAGCCACGGCCCGATGGGGGCCTGCTGCTTCTCGATCACCGCTTGACGGTACTTCACGGAGCGAATCGAGAAGCCGGTGTGGAAGATCGGGTGCTCCGCGGGCAAACGCTTCAACGGCCGGTCTGGGAAGAGCTGTTCCATCAGCTTGCGAAACGACCCGTCGAACTTGGAGTTGCCACAGCAGCTTTCTGCAAACAGGAATCCGCCCCGCTCCAAGTACAGCTTCAGCCTGGCCTTCTCCTCGTCGGCGAGGACAACCGGGTGATGCCCCACCATGTAAAGGACGGGGTAGTCGAAGAGGTCCGGGTTCGTGAGCGCGACGGCGACCTTGTCCGAGCCCACGTCGAGGTTCAGGCTCGACCGCATGTACTGGAGCAGTCCCGCCGCGGAGCGCGTGTCTGGCTCCCAATCGAAGCCGTGCTTGACTTGCGCGAGGACAAACGCACCTCTCAGCGTCGGCCCGGTCTTGGTGGGCTCCACGATCTCCACCTTGTCCAGCTTCCCGCGCAGCGGCTCCATGCCGGTGGCATAGGCCAAGACGTTGATGCCTAGCTTGAACGCGGAGTCGGCGATCTGCTGCTTCTCCCACTTGCACGACATGTCCGTGGGGCTGTAGATGATCGACGTGCGGCAGCTCGCGCGAAGGCCAAACAGCGGCCGGCGCTCGTCGGGCGCGAGCTTGAGAAGCGCCGTGTACACGGGATGGTCCTTGGGCAGCTCCTCCAACTCCTGGTCGGGGTAAAGCTGCTTCATGAACGCGCGGAAGGACCGGTCGAACTCTTTCCTCGAGCAGCACGCCTCGGCGAAAATAAAGCCGCCCTGCGTGATGTACTCCTGCAACAACGCGATCTGCGGCTTGGTGAACTTGAACTCGCGGTGGCCGTTGAAGTACAGCACGGGCGCGGCGAGCAGGTCGCGCAGGCTCATGTCGAAGTCGACGATCTGCCAACTGACCCGCTGGCCTGCGACCTCGCTGAAGTACGCGCAGAGGTTCCGTATGTCGTTGGGGTCGTTGTTCCAGTCGCGGCGGCGTTTGAGCTTGTGCACGAGCACGGGCGCTTTGCCTTTGGCGAGGAAGAGGAGCGCGAAGCAGGTGTCGGGGATGCCGGCCACGCCGGATCCCCAACTGCCGTCAGGCTTCTGCATCTGCACGAGCAACTGGGCCCCCTCGCGATACCAGTCCTTCCCGCCGAGCCGGCGCCGGGCCGTGAGCACGCCGACGCGCTCGATCGCATAGAGGTAGTAGAGGTGGTTGCGGTTGCGCCCGGGGTTGGTCTGCACGGTGAAGAATCGGTCGAACCACTTGAGCGCGCGCAGCATGGAGGCGTCATACGCGTACTGGCCGCAGCGCTCGATGTTGCGCCGCTCCTGGGCGCCGCAGATGACAATGGACGCGAGCCCTGCCGCGGTCATGCTGCCATAGGACTTGTTGTACACCTGCCGGTAGCCCCAGCCGCCGTCGCCCCGCTGGCTGGAGCGGAAGTAGCCGTCGATCTTGTCCCATACCCTTCTCGGCGCGGGTGCGCCGGACTGCTGCGCGGCGCGCAAGCCGAGCACGGCGAACTGCGTGTTCGAGTTGTCCGGCTTAGCCTTCAGGCCCCGCGTGTAAGTCCATCCGCCGTTCGTCTGCTGTGCGAGCAACAGCCAGTCGCGGCATGCGGTGATCTTGCCGATGTGCGCGTTCGAGTCCACGGTCGCGAGCGCCATGGCCGTGAGCGCGACGCAGTAGGTGAATTCGAGCGGCTTGCCATTGATGTAGAACACCCCTGCCTTCACGGCCGGGTCGCTGCGGGGCACCCCGGCGTTGATGAGCGTCAGCGTCGCGAGCGCGGTTGCGCCTTGGAGGTATCGTTGGGCGTATGGCCACGACCCGTCGGGCTGCTGCACGCTCTTGAGGTAGGCCACCCCGCGTGCGATTGCGCGGTTCACGTCTGCGGTCGTGACCGGCGCGCCGGCGGCGAGCGCGGGGCTTGCGCCTACGCAGACCGCGGCCAGCCATCGCCATCGTCTTGCCGCATGGAGCGCCATACCGGGATTGTACTGCCCCCAGGATGAGGGCGCAAGAGAGAGGCTCGCCGGCAGATCGCCATCGCGGCTACGGCTCCCGCTGCTGGCCCCAGTGGCCTGGGGGCTCCTCTCGTTTCATCTTCTTGACGCGGCCCTCGTACTCTTCGAGTTCATCGGGCTCCAAGTCCTGGCGGAGCACTTCGTCCATAATCGCCAGCGCTTGCTTCTTGTGGCCGAGTTGGAAGTGGGCCACCGCGAGGGTGTCGAGGATGTGGGCCTTGTGCCGGCGCGTCAGGCGCACGGCCTCTTGGGCCAGCTTCAGCGCGCGCTGGGCATCGGTGCTGTCTGCGCCGGGCCGGGTCAGCAAGATCCACGCGATACTGTTCATAGCCTCCGCGTGCTTGGGCAAGATTTTCAGCACGGCCTCGTACTGCTTGATGGCCGAGTCTGCGTCGTCGTGTTCGAGGTAGGCGCGTCCGAGCGCGAGCCGGCCCTCGACCCCGCTTGGCTGGAGCCGCACGTAATCCACCAGCTCCTCCACCTCGCTCGGCATCTCTCGGTCCACGGTGACCATGCCCACCGGCCGGCCCCAGCGCGAGAACGCGAACACCAGCGTGGCCGTGACTACTGCCGCACCCACGAGCAGCGTGGCGAGTTGGCGCATGTTCATCGACGACGTCGATGCACGGCGCGTGTCGAGTTGAGGGTTGGCCGGCGCGTCGGCGAAGGCAGCGGGTGGCGGCTCGCGCTCCGGCGGCTCCGCCGCGGGCGTCTGTGGGGGAGAAGCTGCTGCCTGCGCCGCGGCCGCGACAGGCGGGCACGATGGACAGGCCGCGATCGCGGCCCCCAATTCGTTATGCAAGCTGGCCACTGCGTCTGCGGCCGCGTCGAGGTCGGCGTCGCCCGCGTCTGGCGCGTACACGAGCCCACATGCCGCGAGGCCCGGCGCGAAGTCGACGTCGGCGAACGCGTCCTCTTCGGCGAGCCGCTGCAAATGCTCGCGCATTGTTGCCGCGGCAGGGCGCGCGAGCCCGGCTTGCTCCAGCGCCGCGTCGAGTTGTGCTAGCGCCTCGCGCAGGCGTTGGCGGGGCGCGGTAGGGGATTCGGAGTGCATAGGGCAGATCAGACAGATCAGACAGATCGGGCGGATCGGGCGGATCGGGCGGATCGGGCGTGTGGGGAGCCCCCTACGGGAAGAGGCTCCAGGCCCAGTCGATCTTGCCGATGATGGGGTTGGGGGGTGCGGGCGTGTTGTCGTGGGGCCGGCGCTCCACGATGAGCGTGGGGTTCCGGGGTTCGCCGGTGCGGGGGTTGTAGTCGGGGTTTTCCGGCACGAAGGTGAGATGCCGGGCGTCCATGATGACCCGGCGCACGAGCAGGCCGCCCTGGTCGAGGTTGCGCACCGCGACGATCTTGCCGTTCAGCCCCCCAGGCCCGCGGCGGCTGCGGTTGATGGCGACGATGGAGCCGTCGTTGAGGATGGGGCACATGCTCTCGCCCCGCACGCGCACGCACACGGTGTTGGCCGGCGCGCCGAGCCATTTCTTGTAGATGATGCAGTAGCTTTCGATGCGCGGGTCGTCGACGTCGAGCGCGGGCGCGGCTGCGGCATCGTCGTGCATGAGGGGCACGGCCGCGTACTGGCTGGCCTGGTCGCCCAGCGAGTCCATGCGCAGTTTGACTTGTTCGGGGATGACGATTTCGAGCGGCCGCGCGGCAGGGGCGTGGCCGCCGGGCTGTTCGAGCGAAGCGACCTCGGCCGCGAGTTGCTGGAGGCGGTCCGAGAGTTTGCCAGTGGAGCCGGGTTCTGCCATGTTCGTTCGGCCTCCCTCAACGGATGATGTCCGTGTCCGTATCGTCTGCCAGCGCCCCATTGCTATGGCGCCGGACCAGCCGCTTCGCGGGCGGTTTGGCGCAGCGCGCGGCGAGCCCCAGCGCAATGAAAGCCACGCCCAACGTGGCGAAAACTGTGCATAATACCAGGGGCAGACGCGTCTTCTCATAGAGCCGGTTCACCCGCGCCAGGACTTGCTCCGGGCGCACCGTGCTTGCCTGGCCAAGCTTGACGACCTGGATCTGGCCGGTTTCGACAAGCCGGCCCAGATCCTCATTGTTATCCTCATTGTTGATGAGCACTTGGAAACGGCCGGTTGTTTGGTCGAGCGGAAGCGGGTGTTTCGCGTGAGTCCAATAGTCGTCCTGCCGGTATGCCTGAATGAGTTGGCTCAACGGCGCGGAGGACACACACAAGGAGATGAGGCCGGCGACGAGCAAGGGCCGAGCGGCAGAGCGCATCCTTGGGACTCCTGCAGTTCTGGAATTCCGTTCGAAGACTCCACGAGGCGCAGAGGTTGAGCATAGCCGGTCGGCCTGTCGGCGTCAATGGCCGTCGTGGCGGCCGGCTTGACACGACCTCACGATTCGGATATCCTCTCGTGGCTTACCGTCTATCGCAGATACTGGCGGAAACGCCGCTTACGGCTTCGGCGCACCGCGGGCTTGTAATCTCCAGTAGGTGTATCGGGATGCCCAACACTCTTCGCCTCGCGGCTGCTCTTTTGATATGCCATTGCGGCGCTGGCTTAGGCCAGGAGCTGCCGGGGCGGCTCCGCCAAGAAGACTCCGTCTCGGTCACGTGCTTCACCATGCCGTACCGCGAGTCGGCCTTGGCCAGCGAGGTCGGTGGGGTGCTGATGGAGGTGCTGGTGAAGGAGGGCGATAGCGTGCGCAAGGACCAGCCGCTGGTGCGGCTCAAGGCCGACGTGCTCAAAGCCCAAATCGAGATCAGCAAGTCTCGCGTCATTTCGGCCCAGCACACGATCGACGCGTCGGAGGTCGACTATGACACGCGCAGGCGTGAGTACGTTCGCATGGAGAAGCTGCTCAGGGACAAGGGCGGCGTGGTGTCGCAGAAGGAGTATGATGACGCCAAACGCGACATGCTTGTCGCGCAGATCGGCTTGGCCGGAGCCAAGGTCGCCAAGCGCGAAGCCGAACTCACGGTTGCGCGCGACCAGGCGTTGCTCGACCAGACCCAGATCGACGCACCCTTCGACGGACTCGTGCGCGGCATCCTCAAGCGCGAGGGCGAGGCCGTGGAGCGGGACCGGGACGTGATCCTATCCCTCGCGTCCATCGACCCACTTTACGTCATCGCCCACGTGCCCATCAGCACGATTGGCTACATCAAACCCGGAGACAAGGCCCAGCTCGTGCTGGAGCACATGCCCAAGACGGTGTTGGTGTGCCAAGTGGACGTTGTGGACAAAGTCGCGGACGCGGCCAGCGGCACGTACCGCGTGCGGCTCCTGCTGCCCAACCCCGGCAAGAAGCTGCCGGCCGGAGCCAAGGGGCAGATCACGTTCAAACTGCCCCAACGGCTTGCGCCGTGACCCTGCCCAAGACATCAACCAACAAGACGTAACCTGCCGCCCCCTGTTCAACCAAAGGAGTGTATGACGTGGCCGAAAACGAAAACGCAGCCCAAGGCGACGCACAGCAGAACCGCGCGCAACTGCGGCTCAACTATGACAACGTCAAGACGAGCTACACCAACTTTTTCATCGTTAATGCCCGCGCAGAAGAAGTGGTCGTGAACCTGGGCCTGAGCGTCATGCCCCCGCAGCAGGCGCCAGACCAAGTCGCGCAAGTCATGGTCGAGATCACCGACCGCATGATCATGACGTACTCGTCGGCCAAGCGCCTCGCCGTGACGCTGGGCAACATCATCCAGCAGTATGAAAACGTCAACGGTGTGATTGACCTGACGCCTCCGCAGCAGCAGGCCCAAGGCCAGACCCCTGGCTCCGCTCCGGCTGCCGGCGCGGAGTCGCAAGACTCGTAAGCCCGCCGCCTGATCTGCCTGATCTGTCCGATCTCTGGATCGCGATAGTGGAGCCCCGAGTGAGCCAAGCGGCCAACCAAGAACGCATCGAGCAGCCGCCACCAGGTGAGACGCGGCAGACGCATCTGCCTATCCTCAGCTTGGTGGAGACGCTCGAGCAGGTTTGCCTGTCCGACCAACCTCCGGACAAGCTCATCTCGGAACTCTTGCGCGGGTTTGTGGGGCTGTCCGACGCTGAATACGCGGCGTACTTGCGGGTGGACGCCCACTCCAAGCAGTTGGCCGTGGCGGCGGAACTCATGCCCCGTGTGACCGAGGCCGGGGCCCGCGCCTGGGGGCCGCAGATCGCGGAGCTGGCGGCCGGCGTGATCCAGCAGGCCATCATTCGCTACCGCGCGGTCAGCGAGCCCGGCGACCGTGTCCTCACCGGCCAGGGCTACACCGCGGTCGCGTTCCCTGTGCGGGGCGACGCCGCGGTCGCGGGCGCGGTCGTGGTCGTGGTCAAGGACGGCAGCGTCATCCTGACCGACACGGGCATCTCGATGCTGCGGCTGCTCGCGAACTTCGGCCTGCTCTCCACCACGCACCGCGCGGCGCACGCCGCGCAGCAGACCTACCACTCGCTCTCGAACGCGTGGTCCGTGGTGAGCGAGATCATGGCCTTCACCAAGCCGGTCGAGATGGCCGAGGTGCTCGTGAACCGCGCACGCAGCGCGTTTGGCGCGGACCGGGCGTCGGTCGGCTTTGTCAAGGGCGAGAAGGTGACGGTGGCCGCGGTCAGTGGGCAAGACATCATCGACAAGCGCAGCAACATTGTGAAGCACATCCGCGCCGCGCAGATGGAAGTCGTGGTGTCTGGGGAGGCGCACTCGTACCAGATCCCGGCCGAAGGCGAGGACGACGCGGAGCAGCGGTCTCGAAGCCCCCAACACGTGGTGCTCGCGGAGGAAGGGGAAGCCAAGACGGTCTACAGCCTGCCGCTGCGCCACGACCAAGACATCGTCGGCGTGGCCACCTTCGAGTACCAGAAAGAGCCCCTGGCCGAGGGCGTACGCCAGGTGCTCGACATCGTCGCCGGCCAGATGGGGCCCTTGCTGTATCTGGCCCTTCAGAACGCTCGCGCGATTCGGCAGCACATGCGGGACGGCGCCAAGGCGGCCGCGCAGAAGGTGTTTGGCAAGGAGCACCCCTGGCGCCGCGCCATCGGCACCGCCATCGTCGCGCTGCTCGTCTTCGCCATCTTCGGCCGGTGCGACTTCAATATTTCCGGGAGCTGCCAACTCGAGCCCTCGCTCCGGCGCATCTATTCCGCGCCCTTCAGTGCGGTGATCGAGGCCGCGCCAGTGCGGCCGGGCGACCTGGTGAAGAAGGGCGACGTGATCCTCCGCTTCGAGCAAGAGGACCTGCGCATGCAATTGCGCGAGATCTCCGCGAAGCTCGTGAGCACGGAAAAGCAGATGGCTTCGGAGCTGGCCGAAGGCAAGGTGGCCGACTACGCGGAGTCCGTGGCGCTGCGCCAGGCCTACCTCGCGGAGAAGCAGTTGATCGAGCGGCATCTCGCCCAGACCGTGGTCAAGAGCGGGCAGAACGGCATCGTGCTCGAAGGCGACTTGAAGCAGGACATCGGCCGGCCCGTGCAGATGGGCACGCAACTTATCATCGTGGCGCCGCTGGAGCAACTGCTGCTCGAAATGTACGTGGCCCAAGATGACGTCGCGTACATCAAGCCGGAGCAAGAGGGCGAGTTCACGACCAAGGCCGTGCCCGGCAAATCGATCCCTTTCACCGTCACCAAGGTCCGGCCCTCGCCTGTGGTGTACCAGGGCGAGAGCATGTTCGTGGCCGAGGCCCTCGTGTCCAACCCGTCCGGAGCCTTGCGCACGGGCATGGAAGGCGCGGCCAGGGTCACCGTCGGCCGGCGCAACGTGACCTGGATCGCGACACGCAAGATCCTCAACTGGCTGCGGCTCAAGCTGTGGTGGTAGCCGAGGAATGGTTCATGGTTGAGGGTTAATGGCTGATGCGGATGTGCGTCCGCCCATCAACCATTCATCATGAACCATCAACCATGTGTCCCATGGCCCTCTTCAAACGCAAACGTCCCGACTACGACCTCTCCGGCGAACTCGAATTCGCCGAGTACGCGCCGCAGCTCCGGCTCCAGAAGCCGCGCCTGCGGCCGGACGCGACAGTCGTCGAGCAGACGTTCCGGGGCCGGACGTACTATGTGCTGAAGGATCCGGTGAGCCTTCAGTTTTACCGCGTGGCCGACACGGAGCGGGAGGTCATCGACCGGCTCGACGGGGAGCACACGCTCGACGATATTCAGCAGCACCTGGAGCAAAAGTTTGGGGCCGAGGCGCCGGCGTTCCGGGAACTCGCGCGGTTTGTGCTCATGCTTCGGCACGCCAACCTCACTGCGCCGGACGAATCGGAGGATCTGAGTTGGAGCGTCAAGCGCGCGCACAAGAAGCGCATGGACCGGCTCAAGCAGCGCGCGTCCAGCTTCATGTACATGACCATCCCGATCCTGGATCCGGAGCGGTTCCTCAACGCGACCATGCCCTACCTGCGATGGGCCTTCACGAAACCGTTCTTTTTCGTGTGGCTCGCGACGGTGCTCTCGGGCGCGTTCATGATGGTGTACAACTTCCCCGAACTCGCGCAGCAGGCCAACGGCATTCTGGAGCCGACGAAGCTGCCGCTGCTCTACGTGGCGTTCGTGTTCATCAAGACGCTCCACGAGTTGGGCCACGCGTATGCGGTGAAAGTGCGGGGGGGCGAGGTGCACCGCATGGGCATCATGATGCTCATCTTCACTCCCTGTTTCTACGTCGACGCCACGCCGATCTGGGAGTTCAAGGGCCGCTGGCCCAAGGTGCTCGTGGGCTGCGCGGGCATGATGGCCGAGCTGTTCTTCGCCACCTTCGCGCTCTTCGCCTGGCTCAATGTGGAGCCGGGCACGCTGCGCACGCTGCTCTTCAACGCGGTGTTCATCGCCAGCGTGTCCACGCTGTTGTTCAACGGCAACCCGCTGCTGCGCTACGACGCCTACTACATTCTCAGCGACCTGCTGGAGATCGTGAACCTGCGGCAGCGCTCCACGCAATACCTCCAGTACTTGGCCAAGCGCTACCTCATCGGCGAGCGCTTGCCCCCGAGCACGGACCCGCCCGACGAGCGGTTCCACTTCGTGTGGTATGGCATCGCGGCCACGTGCTATCGGTTTTTCATCATGACGATGATCATCCTGTTCGTGGCGTCGAAGCTCTTCTTCGTCGGCGTGGCCATGGCCCTCATCATGAGCGCGTTGTGGGTGCTGACGCCGGTGGTGAAGATGGTCAAGTACATCTTCTTCGACCCCGCGACGCGGCCCGTGCGCGCGCGCGCGGTCATCGTGTTTGCGGCCGGCTTGCTCTTGGCCGTCATCCTGCTCGGCGGCATTCCGTTCCCGAATGCGGTGCGCGCACCGTGCGCGATCGAGCCGCGGGAGATGGATTACCTGCGCGCGGCGGAGCCGGGGTTTGTGCGCGAGGTGTACGTGAGGGACGGCGACGTGGTGAAGGAGGGCCAAGTGCTCGCCGTGTTGTTCAATGAGGACCTGGAGTACCGCATGCGCATCAAGCGGTACGACATCGCCCGCGCCCAGGCGCGGCTGCGCAAGCTGGAAATGGAGCACATGGCCTCCGCGCAGGCCATCGCCTACCAGCTTGGCGTGTTCCAGCAAGACTTGGCGGAACTGGTCCAGCGCCATGCGAAGCTCACGTTCCGTGCGCCGTTCGACGGGCAAGTCATTGCGCCGAAACTGGAGCGGATTCAGGGGATCTTCCTCCAAGCGGGCGACCCGCTGTTCGTGGTCGCTTCGCTAGGGGAGTATCGGGTCACCGCGGTGGTGAGCACGGAGGACGTGGTCGCCCTGAAGGAGGCCGGGCACGTGAAGGTGCGGGTGAAGCTCCGGTCCGCGCCGGGGCGGGTGTGCCTAGGGCGCATCGAGCGCCTCCACCCTGCGGCCACGCATGCCGCGCCTCCGCAGGGCTTGGCCAATCGGGCCGGGGGACCGGTGCTGCTCGACCCCCAGGCCACGCCCCAGCAGCCCCGCACGCTGTTTCCGTGGTACCGTGTTGACATCGTGCTGGACGAGGGGCAGTTGATCACCAACATGGGCGCAACGGGGCAGGTCCGCTTCGTCGTGGGCTCGGAGCCGCTGGGCGCGCAGATCTGGCTGAGGTTCCGCCGGCTCTTGCACCGCCGGTTCCTCATCTAGGGTTTTGTCGCGGCCGAAGCGTCGAACGCGGCGCCAACCTGCTCGTAGTGGCGACCGTAAGGGCGCCCTCTGGCTCGCATGGCGAATGGCCACCCGAGCGGAAGGCCCTCACGGGCCTACTACAAGCGCGATCATCCGAGCGAGAGGCCCTCACGGGCCTACTACAAGCGCGGTCATCCGAGCGGAAGGCCCTCACGGGCCTACTACAAGCGCGATCATCCGAGCGAGAGGCCCTCACGGGCCTACTACAAGCGCGATCATCCGAGCGGAAGGCCCTCACGGGCCTACTACAAGCGCGGTCATCCGAGCGGAAGGCCCTCACGGGCCTACTACAAGCGCGGTCATCCGAGCGGAAGGCCCTCACGGGCCTACTACAAGCGCGGTCTCCCTTTTTGCGATCTACACGCATAGCTTGAAACAATTGCACCTGTAATCCTGGCGTCGTAACAAGATCGACCTGGTGCGTGCTCCTGGCTCTCGCGTTGCCCATGGGCCCCTCCCCAAGGCCTTGGGCCTTAGCGGGGGGCATCGGACCTTTTTTCTTGTTGACACGCCACGTTCTACAAGTGTATATTACGTCACCTTATGCAGGCACACTAGCAGTCCCCAGCAAACGGAACGTTCCCTTCAGTGCCAAGGGCGACCTCTCGCCAGGCCGGGTGCTCCAGGTCGGATGGCGCCGGCTGGCTGTGTTTTGTACCGTGTCTTTGGTACAGCCGCGGCTGCGGACACCTCTGCGATGGCCTGAACGCGCGTTGCGCCTCGGGCTTGTTTCGTGTCCATCCCCGAAAAAAGTTTGCATAGCTTTGGGGCGAGACGCGTCTCTACGAAGGTATCACCCTTCATCTCGTCTAACCTCAGTCCCGTCTCGGCCGGAACCCGAATCCATGCCGACGCCCTCGCAGGCATACCCTCAGACGTATGAGGCCGACCAGTTCGCTGAGCTGGCGCGGCGCTATGCGGACATGGTCTACGGCACCTGCCTGCGGGTCACGCGTAACGTGCACGACGCGGAGGACGCCGCGCAGGAGTGCTTCCTCAGGCTCCTCAAGCGCGGAGACACCATCACGACCAGCGCGGCCGGCTGGCTCCACACGACTGCGGTCCACTGCTCCGTGGGGCTCATCCGCAAGGCCTCTACGCGCCGGCGCCACGAGGCGCAAGTGGCGCCAACGGCCCTCGCCTACGAAGAGACCACCGAGCCCTCCTGGGAAGATATCGCGGCCATCATCGATGGGGCGATCGACGGCCTGGCTGACCCCTTGCGTGTGCCGCTGGTGATGCACTACCTCGACGGGCTCAGCCAGATGGACATCGCCGCGGAACTCGGGGTGAGCCAATCGACCATCTCGCGGCGCATCGAGCGCGCGCTGGCCGAAGTGAGCCGCAAGCTCAAGAAGGCCGGCCTGTTTGTGCCGCTGCTCCTGCTTGCGGCGATGCTCAACAAGAACGCCTCCGCGGCCGCGGCCCCGGCCTCGCTCACGGCGGCGTTGGGCAAGATGGCGATCGCCAGCGCCGCGCGCAGCGCGGACGCCGGCGCGGCCGGGGCAGCCCCAGGCCTCACCTCATCCACGCTCGCGCGCACCATCTTCGGCGCGTGGCGCGGCAAGGCCGTGGTCTCCACGGTTGGGGCGCTCTTCGTCGCGGTCGGCATCGCCATTGGCCTCCGCGCGGGGGGCCACCGCGCACACCGCGCCGCGATCGGCGCGGGAGGGACAGGCGCGGCCGCACAGCATGCCGCACACACAGGCGCGGGCGCCGCACTCACCGCTACCCAGAAGGCCGAGTTGCTCCAAAAGGTCGTGCGCGCCAATCGGCTCAACCGGGAGCAGATCCAGACCTGGGCGTGGGTGATGCGCACCGGCACAGGCGTTTTCGCCGCGGCTTCGGACGGTACGAGCGTGCGGGTGCAAGAACTGGGCGGCGCACTCCCCTCCCGCACGCTGGCGCGTGCGGCGACCAAGCTCTGGGGCGAGGATTTCTACGCCGAAGGCGAGCCTGGCCCCCTCGGCCCGCTGTTCGTGCAACCCCGCGGCGTAGCCGACCCGGATCCCTACGACCCGCGCACGAAGCTAGCCGACGTGCAGCCGCGCGCGGCCTGGGATATCCAGTGGGATGACGGGCTGGTGCTCCTGGCCAGCCGCGAGCCGCAGCGCACGACCGAGACGTGGCTCGCACCCGGCCGCGGGTACGCGCCCGTGCGCCGGCGCGTGCGCGGCGACCGGAACTTCGACGAGGAGTTCGTGGTCGAGCAGCACGACGGTGTGTGGTTTCCCATGCAGACTCGCCGCCGGCTCGTGGACGCAGACGGCAACGTGGTGGGCGAAGAAACCGAATTGGCCGAGGCGGTGCGATTCAATGCGCGCATCGACTGGACCGCGGTCGACATGGGCGCGGCGTTCGGCCTTGCGCCCGAAGCGATGGTCGTGGACTCGCGCTTCGGCTCTTCCGCATATCAGTTCGGCTCGCGCGCGCCCGTGCGAGGGGGCGACGAATCGCCCCTCTCTCATTCGCTCGTGCAAGCGGCGCAAGACGTGATGGCCGCGGATGGCGCTCATGCCGCGCCGGTCGCCTCCTGCGCGGCGAGCGACCCGCTGTCCCTCGCGCTCGCGCTCAACGGCTTGCCCTCGCCCGGCACGCCTCCCGCGGCGGCTGATCTGGGGGATCTGTTGGCCCTGGCCAACGACGCCGGCGCGGCCGGCGACTTGCGCACCGCGTCGTGGGGTGAGTTGAAGAAGCACAACGGCTGCGCCATTGTCCATTGGGGCGACGGGCCGCGGCCGGCGCTGTTGCTGCCGGCGTACGGCGACGAGATGGTGCTCGTCGAGGCTGGGGCCGAGCCGCGTCTGGTGAGCCGCGGCGAGTTTGCCGCGGCCTGCGCGGGCTCGGACGTGCTGCTCATCGACGGCCCGCCGGACGAAGGCGGTGATACGGGCGTGTCCGCATCCGACGCGGAAGGCGGCGTTTCGCAGTCGATGGCCCCATCTGATACCAACCCGGAGGCTCGCGCCTCCTCGCAATCTCAATCTATGACATCGCAATCCGAGTCCGCCGCGTCCGCGGCGTGGGACTCGCCAGCTTCGGCCGAATCGGCACGAACGGAGGAAACGAGCAAGTGAAACGCACCGAACCCAAGGCCCGCAAGCGACAGTTGAAGCTCGACCGCCTGGAAGACCGCATCCTGCTCAACTTCACGCTGGGGCCGGGCCAGTGGACCTACTTCAACACTAGCTCCACCAACCCGAGTGGCTTGGACTCCCGAGACGTGGTGGTGATCAATGCGAGTCCGA
>JAJRTI010000924.1 GCA_024278415.1 Planctomycetota bacterium
ACGAAGTCCGCGGACATCGTGTTCGCCCATCCAGGCGGCGAGATCACGGTCTCGGTCGAAATCTGGTCTTTCGAGGACCTGCGACGCTACCGCAAGATGAAAGGCGTGCAACTGCCGCGGCGTTGGCCGCTGGGCGAAGCGCTTCCCGAGCTGAAACAGTCCCAAACCACCACCACAGAAGCCGAGAAGAAGGCCGCGAGAGGCCGGCCTCCCCGCGGCCAGGCGTGGCTCCAATACTCGGACGAACAGATTTGGGCCATGCAGCCGGACAGCACGATTCCGCGGTGGCACTGGGTCAACCTCCAGAAAGGCTGCCCCCTTCATGGCAAACAGATATACGGCAAGCGTGCATTCTATCCCTGGCGGGATGAGACTGGCCGCCCCCTCAGGACCTACAGCCGCGCGGCCCTGCCTTACGCCTGGAAGATCAAGTGCCCCATCGGCGGCGAGATGTACCCCTCGAACGATTTCGCCAACGGCGACATGACCAGCGGCGACTTCCCGGACGACGGCATCGGCGGGGCCTGTGAGCACAACGGAAACCGATATGGCTTCATTGCCGAAATCGCCCAGGCCTATTGCCACAAGATGCTCGCGGTCGCGCCGCAATGCGCGGACGGATACCTCGCCACGGGCGACATCCGCTACGCGCACAAGGCGCTCGTGGCGTTTAGCCGGCTGGCGGTTGAGTGGGCCTATCTGGCGACCATGACGCAGCACCGCCATCGCAACAGCCGCCATCAGGTGGAGCGTCTGGGGCCGGCGCCGTTCAGCGAGGGGCCCTTCCTGGCGGGCAGCGGGTTCACCGTGTATTGCATCGACCAACCCGGCTACCAATGGAGACACGCGGAAGCCTACGACAAGATCTTCCCTGCCATCGAACGGGACAAGGAGATCATCCCGTTCCTTCAGTCCAAAGTCTTCGACGTGAAGACCCACGAAGACGTGAGGCGCTTCATCGAGGAGAACCTGTTCGCGGTGTGGATGCAGGGCGCCATGGATTTGGCCACGCGCTCGAACGAGCCTTACCACCAGCGCGGGCTGGCGCGCATGGCCGAAGTGCTGAACTACAAGCGGGGCCGGGAGTTCATGGACTGGCTCTACGACGCCGAAGGCAAGATGCGGTTTTTCGTGACGAACGGGTTTTTCCGAGACGGCGCGCCCTACGAGTCCAGCGGCGGATACAACGGCATGCACCTCGTGGCCATGGGCCCCATCATCGAGTCCATCGAGCATCTGCGCCAACTGCGGCCCGACGTGTACCCCGACGCGAAGTATCCCAATTTGGGCAAGAGCCGGCGCTACCACAACGTCTTCGACTTCTCCATGAACACGGTCAACATCGACCGCACGTACCCGCGCGTGGGGGACGACGGCGCCTATCCCCAGTACAAGAAACGCCCGAGGCGCACCTGGCAAAACGGCGGAGCCGCCGCGTTCGAGCACGCGTACCGCATGTTCCAGTCCCCCAAGTTCGCATGGGCGCTGGCCAACAGCCCGGGCTGGAAGCCGTCGCTGGAGTTCCCCTACTCCCGCGAACAGATCGAGGCGGAAGCCGCCAAGTGGCCGGACAACTGGAACGACGCAAGTTGCCTGCAAGACGGCTACGGCTTGGCGATGCTGCGAAGCGGCAAAGGCGCGCACAAGCGCGCGCTCTGGATGATGTACGGCCGCGCCCGCGGGCACACCCACGACGACATCATGCACATCGGGCTCGACGCGTACAAAAGCGAAATCCTCGGCCACATGGGCTATCCGCGCAACTGGAACCACTGGGAGAAGAACTGGATCACCCAGATCCAAGCGCGGCAGATCCCGTTTGTGAACATGACCGCCACGGCCCAACTGTTTGCCGACGCCGGCCCGGCGCACGTGTGTGAAGCCTTTGCCCAGGGATTCCGGGATCGAGTGAACAACGGCGACGGGTACGTGTTGTCCGAAGACAACTGGCAGCGTCGGATGCTGGCGATCGTCGACGTGTCCGACGATGAGTTCTACTGCATCGACTTCTACCGCATCTCCGGCGGCAAAGACCACTGGTGGACCTTCCACGCGCAGGAAGGAGACTTCACGACGACAGGGCTCGATTGGGTGAAGCAAGAGGGCGGCACTCTCGCCGGGCCTGACGTGCCGTACGGCGACGACGCGTGGCTCAAGGCCTCTGGCTGCCGGCGCGGCCGCCATGGTTGGTCTGGAGGCATGTTTGGTTTCGCCCACCTCTACAATGTCGAGCGGGCCAAGCCGAAGGGCGTGTGGAGCGCGGACTGGCGGCTCAAGAACGCGGACGGGCTGCACTTCCGGCTGACCGTGCCGAGCGCCGACGGCGTCGAGGTCGTGGCCTGTGATGGCAAGTCGCCGGCCGGCGCGTCGCCGTACGAGATGAAGTGGGTGCTCATGCACAACCAAGGTGAAGCGCCCGCGAGGACGCAGATCGCCAGCGTCATGGAGCTGTATCGGGACCGCCCAGTCATCAAGTCCGTCCGGCCGATCACCGTCTCCGGCCAGGACGAAGCCGGCTTCCGAGCCTATGGCTGTGTGGTCGAACTCGCGAACGGCCGCACCGACACGATCTTCGCCTCGGCAGATGGCGGCGTGTTGCGCACCGCGGAGGGCGGGTTCGAGTTCGCGGGCCGATTCGGCCTCTATTCCGAGCGGCATGGCGCCCCTACCCAAGTGGTCTTGGTCGGCGGCACGCGACTGGTGCGCAACGGCGTCGGCATCACGATGGACCGCGCCCAGTACCGCGGCGCGATCACCGCGGTCGACCGCAAGACGGAGGTTGTCACCATTTCGCCCGCGCCATCGAGTCTGGACTCCATGGTCGGGCGATACGTGTTCATCACGAGCCCCAGGAGGCGCCTTGCGTACAAAGTGCTGGAAGCCAATCCGGTTGAGGGCGGGGCCGCGCTGCGCCTGGCCCTCGACTCACGCATCGGCACGGGGAAGGTCACCGGCCACGCGGACCACCGCGTGTTGACCTCGACCCCCTTCGCGTTGAGAGGCTACCGTTACTACGATGGCGCCCGTTTGGTCAACGCGGCCCGCACGGCCGAGTATCGGCTCCAGGGCATCCACGGCGCCGCGTACATCGACCCGGCCGCGCACCCGGCGGCCACGGCCGACAGGCTGAAGGCCGAGTTCCCCATGGGCAGTTGGTTCGACGTGTATGACTACGGCGTGGGCGACGAGATCACTTGGCCCCACGTGGCGACGGTGGCGGACGTGGGCGGGGCTGCGAAATAGAGGCCGTCGCTTGGCGTCAGCCTCGCGCCGCCAACGGCTGGACAAGCCTTCTGCCTTGGGCTATACTATTGGGCTCCCCAAATGGTATGGATCGCGCACACACGTACCGCTCAGGCCAAAGCGCCCGACGGGATCCACCCATACTGGCACAGTAGACCATCAGTACCATCGCCGCAGCTCGGCGGCCCGTGGAGGAGAGGATACAACATGTCCATTCACAAGAGCCTTGTCTCTTCCGGCTTGCTCAGGCGCCAACGTAGCGTCCTCACGCGCGCGGAGCGCATCGAGAAGCTCATGGCAGACGAGAAATGGGAAGACGAGATGTCCGTCTTCGGCCTGCCCAAAGTGAAGGTTGAAAAGATCGTGAAGAAGAAGGCCAAGGTCGAAGATAAGGCGGATGAGGCCGAAGGCGCGGCAGATGCCGAAGCGGTTGCCACAGCCGAAGAGTAGGAAGCGCCGCGTGAACCACACCACGATCGCCGGCCGTATGGCCAAGCTCGACTCCTCCGGCATTCGGAAGGTGTTCGACCTGGCCCAGAAGCTCGAAAACCCGGTCAACCTCAGCATCGGCCAGCCAGACTTCGACATCCCCGAGCCGGTGAAGCAGGCCGGCCTCGCGGCCATCGAGAAGGGGTTCAACCACTACACCGTCACCCAAGGGATTGAGCCCTTGCGGGACGCGCTGCGGGAGCGAATCCAGCAGACCCGGGGCATCGACTGCGAGAGTATCCTCGTCACGTCCGGCGTGTCGGGCGGGCTGCTGCTGTCCGCTCTCGTGCTCATCGATCCCGGCGACGAAGTGCTGATCCCCGATCCGTACTTCGTCATGTATACGCACCTCGTCAACCTCGCCGGCGGCGTGCCGGTGTTCGTGGACACGTACCCGGACTTCAAGGTCACGCGGGAGCGGATCGAGCCGCACGTGACCGAGCGCACGAAGCTGCTGCTCATCAACGCTCCAGGCAACCCCACCGGCGTGGTGCCATCGGTCGAGGAGATCAAGCGGATCGCCGAACTCGCGCGAGAGCACGGCCTCATCGTCATCTCCGACGAAATCTACAGCCACTTCTCGTACGACGGCCCCGCGCCGAGCATTGCCACGTACTACGAGAAGACGCTGCTCCTCGACGGGTTCTCCAAGTCGCACGCCATGACCGGCTGGCGCCTGGGGTACGCGGCGGGGCCGGACGAGATCATCGCCGAGATGACGAAGCTCCAGCAGTTCTCGTTCGTGTGTGCGCCATCGTTCGCGCAGGAGGCCGGGCTCAAGGCGCTCGACGTGGACACCACGCCGTACGTGGAGCAATACAAGAAGCGGCGGAACATGCTCTGCGAGGGGTTGAAGGGCAAGTACGACATTGTCACGCCCGACGGCGCGTTCTACATGTTCGTGAAGACCCCATGGGGCACGGGCACGGAGTTTGTCTCGAAGGCTATCGAGAACAACCTTCTTATCATTCCGGGCAACGTCTTCTCCGAGCAAGACACGCACTTCCGCATGGTCTACGCCGCGGCGGACGAGGCCATCGAGCAAGGGATCGAGATCCTCAACCGGATCGCGTAGGGCAGGGGAGCCACGAAGGGCGCGGAGGCGGGGAGAATCTCTGGCTGATGATGGAAGCGCACCTCTGCCATCAACCATCAACCATTCTGCCTCCCCCCCTCCCTTGCGCGCTTCTTGGGCCTTGGTGTAACATACCGCGTCGTAGCCCCCGATCCTCCGGCACGCGGCGCGCGCACGCATCATGAAGTACGTCTTTGCCATCGTCTTTGCATTGCTCATCGCCGCGAGCGTCGTGACCTCGTGGTTCGCGCCGGAGAAGCAGACGGATCTGCCCGTGCTCTACTGGGTCACGGACCCCAACCCGGCGCGCAAGGAGCAGATCAGGAGATTCCGCAAGTGGCTGGCCAAGAACAACTACCCGCGCATGGAGCTGCGGCTCGACACGGCTAACCGCGACGTGTCGAAGATGATCATCCAAGGCGTGTCCGGCGTGGGGGGCGACATCATGGACATCGGCTCCGGGGGCGGCATGCGCTACTTCCATTCCGTGGGCCTCCTCACCGACGTGACCCAGTGGGCCAAAGAACTGCACTTCGACCCCAGCCACACCTACCCCGCGCTCAAGCCAGAGATTACGCTCGACGGCCGGCAGTACATGTTCCCCTGCAACGTGTACGCGCAGATGTACTGGGTGAACAAGGCGACCTTCAAGAAGTACGGGTGCCCGATTCCGCCGCGGCGGTGGAACTTCGACGAGTTCGAGCGCCGCGGCAAGGAGTTCGTGGCCAAGGCCAACCCGGAGGGCCAGCGCCGCACGATCTTTTTCTGCAACCGGCCCGTGCCGGACCTGTGGCGCCGAAGCCTAGGCCTGTCCGTCTTCAACGAGTCGCTCACCCGCTGCACGCTCGACGACCCGCGGAACGTGGACGTGCTGAAGCTGACGCACAAGTGGACGTACGTCGACCACCTCTTCCCCAGCGCCGCAGACCGGGAGTCGTTCTCCACCGAATCGGGCTACGGCGGTGCGACGCTCCAACTCTTCAACAGCGGCAACTACGCCATGTTCAAGATGGGCCGCTACGCGCTCATCCAGTTGCGCGAGTTCGGCCAACTCGAACTCGCGGTGAGCGAGCCGCCGTACGCGCCTGGAGGCATGCCCAACACCAGCACGGGCACCCGCGCCGCGGCCATCTACATCGGCAGCAAGCACAAGGACCTGGCCAAGTATTTCCTCGCGTTCCTCGCGAGCGAAGACTACAACATGCACATCGTGGAAGACGCGGACGCGCTGCCTCCAGACCCCCAGTACACCAAGAGGGAGGAGTTTCTGCGGCCAGCCGCATACCCCAACGAATGGGGCTGCCACGCGGCGTTCGCCGAGGCCGCGCAGACCATCGCCATCGGCGGCAGCTACAGCCCGTTCGTGGTGCCCAGCGTGGTGCAGCGCATCGAACGGGAGACGACCGAAGGCTTCATGTCCGACCTCTATCCCGCCAAACGCGCAGCCCAGATCATGGCCGATCGCATCAACGGCGAAATCGACCGCACGCTGAAAGAGAAGCCCAAGCTGCGGCCGCTGTTCGACAAGCTGGTCCAGAAGCAGCGCACCATCGACCGCCTGCGCCAAGAGGGCAAGCGCGTGCCGGCCGATTTGATCGACAACCCCTTCCACAGGCGCTACTACAAGTTCAAAGGCTGGCTCGCGGACTGACGCTTCCGGACTCACGATGGTCGAGAAGGCGTGCTTCGGGCACGTCGAGCGCGGTGCAACGCAGCAGCGGCGCCCGACTGGGCTCGCCCGAAGGGCCAGCCCCTCCCATTCGACGCGCGCAGGCTGTTGCTCAACCCACGCGGCCGCCTGGGCCGGTAAGGTCTTCAGACGCCCACTTTTCCGACACTTCTATCCCGGGCTGGCGAGAAATGCGGGCTAAAGGCCATCGGCCTATCCGCGGCCTTCTGCGCCTTCCTCTGCGCCGGCCTCGCCGTGCTGTGCACATACCCGCTGTGCCTGCACATGACGACCGCCGCGCCGCACGGCGAGGAATCGTACGATTCGCTGGTGTTCCTCTGGAATCTCTGGTGGGTGAGGAGCGCGGTATTCACAACGGGGACGAACCCTCTGGCCTGCGCGCTCATCGGCATGTCCGCGCCGGCCAACCTCTTCTTCCACACCCTCTGTCCGCTCAACGGCCTGCTGTCCGCGCCCGTGCAGTGGCTGGTGCCCGGCCCCCAGGGACTCTTCCTCGCCCACAATCTGCTGCTGCTCTTCAGCTTCGCCGCGACGGGGCTATCCGTCTTCGCGCTCGCGCTTCACTGCACGCGCAGCATCCGCGGCTCGGTCGTGGCGGGCGCGCTCGTGGCTTTCTCCTCCTACCGGCTTGTTCACCTCGAACATGACAACCTGCTCGCCATCTACTGGGTGGCGCTAACGATGCTGTTCCTCCTCCGCCTCCTCCATCGCGGCCGGCTCAGCGACGGAATCGCTTGCGGCTTGTGCGCGGGGGCTGTGTTGTGGACCTCGTTTACGTACGCGTTCTTCTTGGCTCTGCTCGGACCGGTATGGATTCTGGCCGCGGCCATTCAGCACCGGCGCCGGGGCATCGGCCGTGGCTGGCTGGCGGCCACCTTGGCGGCCGCGGTATTCGCCGCGGCGTGCCTGCCATTCGTGCGGCCGGCGCTCGAAGCGCTGGAACTCGAATGGCGGCCGACGCCCCTGGCCGAGTGTTCTGAGAAAGCCGCCAACGCGGCCGCGTTGGCCGCCCCTTTCTCGCCTCAGTCGTTCGCCGGCCGCCTGCTCGGCGCTCCGCCTGTGGCGTACCGAGGCGCGGACGTGAACGATACTCGCCTGGGCCTGCTGCTGACCGTCCTCGCCGGCCTGGGCCTCTTCTCAGCCCCATGGAAGCGGACGCGGCTGTGGGCGCTCACGGGCGCGTGCTTCCTCGTGTTCGCCCTGGGGCCGCGGCTGCACGTGCTCCAGTACACTTGCACGTGGCTGCCTCTGCCGTACGAATGGCTTTGGCGCGCTTTGCCCCTGTTCCGCATCTCCCGCGAGCCCGTGCGCTTTCTGGAGATCACCCGGCTTTGCATGGGAGTGCTGGCCGCTTTCGGCGTGCGGCATCTGCTGCGCTCGCCGCGCCGGGGCCGGGGGATTGCGGCCGGCCTCGTGCTCTTGGGCATCCTCATAGCTGAATCATGCACCGCGCCGATCCACTTGGTATCATGCCCCGTTCCGCAGGTGTACAACGCCATCGCCCGAACACCCGGCCCGGTCGCGGTGCTCGACCTGCCCATGGGCGACGACGTGCTGCTCAAGCACTACTTGTACTGGCAGACCGGGCACGGCCAACGCCTCGTGCGCGGGCTGCCCGCCCGGCGCATCAACACCCACACCGCGCTCTGGCGCCGGCTCGGCGCGTTGCACCACCCCCTCGGCCCCAAAGACAAGCGCCTGCTCGCCAAGCTCGGCATTCGCTTTGTCGTCTGGCATCATTCCTCCCCACACGCCAACGCACCGCTCGCGGACGACGAGCAAGTGTATTGACCCGCCGCCTCTCAACTCCAGGACAAAGGCTTTGCCATGATTGTTAACACTCGTGTCCTCCTCGCGTGCCTCCTGACCGCCGCGGCCGCGGCGGGCCAAACGTTCCACGTGGCTCCCAGCGGCAGCGACTCCGCGCCGGGCACGCGGGCCAAGCCGTTCGCCACGCTCGCCCGCGCACGCGACGCGGTGCGCGCACTGAAAGCCGAGCAGGGCCTCCGCGCGCCGGTGCGCGTGCTCCTGGCTGACGGCACGTACTTCCTCGACGGCACGTTCGCTCTCACGCCCGCGGACTCCGGCACGGCCGCGTGCCCCATCACGTACGCCGCGGCCCCCGGCGCCAAGCCCGTCCTCTCCGGAGGCCGGCGCATCACCGGATGGCGCAAAGAGGCCGACGGCCTCTGGGCCGCGGACGTGCCGGACGCCAAGTCCGGCCAATGGACCTTTCGCCAACTCTTTGTCAACGGCCACCGCCGCACGCTGGCGCGGCATCCCAACAAGGGCTACTTTCGCATCCAAGGCCGCGCCGCGGCGCTCGTGGATCCTGCGACTGGCAAGGAGAAGGACTCGTCGAAGATCGCGTTCCGCTTCAACCCCGGCGACATCAAGCCGTGGCCTGACCTGACCGACATCAACGCGGTCGTCTTCCGCAACTGGGAGACCGCGATGCTGCGCCTGGAGTCCGTGGACCCCAAACTCAACACCGTCAAGTTCACCGGCCCCATGAAGTGGGCGTTCAAGCCGCGCAGCCGCTACTACATCGAAAACGCGCCGGACGCGCTCGACGCGCCGGGCGAGTGGCGCCTCGACAAGCGCCAGGGAGTGCTCCACTACCGGCCCATGCCCGGCGAAGATATGGCGACGGCTGAAGTGATCGCGCCGCGGCTCAAGTACCTCGTGCGCATCCAGGGCGAGGCGGAGGCCGGCCTGCTCGTGAGCCACGTGCGCTTCGAGGGCCTGTCGTTCCAGCACGCCGCGTATCGCTTGGAGCCCCAGGGCCATAGCGACTGGCAGGCCGCGGTCACGGTCGAGGCCGCGATCCAGGCCGATGGCGCGCAAGCCATCGAGGTGACGCGTTGCGAGGTCAAGCACGTGGGCGGGTACGGCATCTGGTTCCGGCAGGGTTGCTCGCTGGTGCGCATCGAGCAGTGCGAGGTCGCGGACTGCGGCGCGGGCGGCGTGCGGTTTGGTGAGCCGGGCCGGCGCGAGGGCCCGCTCGCCACGCACCACAACGTGCTCACCAACAGCTTCATCCACGACATCGGCCACCTGCACTACGGCGCAATCGGCGTGTGGGTCGGCCAAGCCAGCGACAACGAGATCACGCACAACGAGATCTGCGACACGAACTACACCGGCGTGTCCGTCGGCTGGTCGTGGGGATTCCGCCCCACCACGTGCCACCGCAACAAGATCGAGTTCAACCACATCCACCACATCGCCCGCGGCGTGCTCTTCGACTTGGGCGCGATCTACACGCTCGGCATCTCCACAGGCACGACTATCCGCAACAACCTCATCCACCACTCGTGGGGCTGGGAGGAGGGCTACGGCGCCGGCGGCATCTACCCCGACGAAGGCAGCTCCGGCATCCTCATCGAAAACAACGTTGTGTATGAGACCGAGTCCGGCGGCTTGACCGTGCACTACGGCCGGGATCTCGTAGTGCGCAACAACATCTTCGCGTTCGGCCGCGACGCGCAAATCCATCTCGGCCGGAAGGACAAGAAGTCGTCCATGACGTTCGAGCGGAACATCGTCTACTTCCGCGAGGGCGCGCTGATCCGGCGCATGAGCACGCTCGTGGCGGATCGGAACGTGTACTTCAACACGAGCGGCGAAGATTTGGAGTTCCCCGGCGGGCGCACGTTCGTGCAATGGCAGGCCGAAGGGTACGACCAGCACTCGATCGTCGCGGACCCGCTGTTCGTGGACGCGGAGCGCTACGACTTCCGGCTCAAGCCGGACTCGCCCGCGTTCAAGCTTGGCTTCAAGCCCATCGACCTATCCAAGGTCGGGCTCTATGGCGATCCGGAATGGGTGGCCAAGCCGAAGCGGATCAAACGGCCACTCACGAAGATCCCGCCCAAGTACCAAGCCCCGCCGCAACTGGTCGACGACGGTTTCGAACTGAGCCCGGTCGGCGGCGCAGCCGACCTCGCGTACACATACGACGAGAACGGCGCGGCCTCGATCCGGGTGACCGACGAGATCGCGGCGTCCGGGCACAAGTGCCTGAAGTTCATCGACGCGGCAGGCCTCAAGCACTCGTGGAACCCGCACATGCACTACACGCCGCGGGTGAAGGAGGGCCTGCTGCGGTTCACGTTCGACCTCCGCTTCGAGCCGGGCGCGGTCATCTGGCACGAATGGCGCGACCGAAGCCAGCCCTACCGGGTCGGCCCCAGCATGGGCATCGACGCGCAAGGCCTATTCCGGATCAAGGACGGGCCGACCATGCCCCTGCCGGCGAACGAGTGGATCCATTTCGACATCACGTGGGGAGCCGGCAAGGCCGGCACGGGCACATACGACGTGGCGGTCGCCGTGCCAGGCCAGGAGCCGCGGCGCTTCGAGAAACTCCCCTGCAACCCCAAGTGCAAGACGCTGGACTGGCTCGGATTCATCAGCAACGCGACGGACCGCCGCGTGTTCTACTTGGACAATGTGAAGCTACAGATCGTGGGCAAGTGACGGGCTTCTCAGCACTCACGCCCAGTGTTTCCGTTGGCGGTCGAGACGCACACCTATGCTGTGGGCGCCAGACTCTGCAATGTCGACCCTACCAACCCGGAACCGGAGACCATTGAAATGATGCGACGTTCTGCGTGCATGGCCGCGGCATGGTTTGCGGCCGCGGCTGTCTTAGCGGGGGCGCAAACACCCCAAAAGCGCACGGCTCGCGCCGTACGAGTCAGAAGCGCGCTCACGATCGATGGCGTGCCCGACGAGCCGGCTTGGCAAGCCGCGCCGGCGAACACGGGGTTCATGCGCCCACTCTCGCGCTCCATGTCCGGCGCGCTCGCCAGCGGCAAGCCCGTGCCGCAAGAAGCCCAGACCGAGTTTCGCGTGCTGTACGACGATGCCACGCTCTACATCGGCATCGTGTGCCACGAGCCGCACCCGGAGCAAATCCAGATCAAGGCCACCGAGCCGCACGACGATGCCCTGTGGGCGGACGACGACGTCGAGATCTTCATCGACCCCACCGGCGCGCGCAACACGTACTACCAGTTCGCCGTGAATGCGAAAGGCATGAAGACCGATCTGTATCTGATCGAGAAGGGCAACACCGGCCTCGGCGGCTGGTCCACCGTGTGGACCGCGAAGACGAAGATCGCCGCTGACCGCTGGACCGCGGAGATCGCCATTCCCTTCGCGGCGTTCCACCTCGCGCCCATCGCCGCGGACCGGCCGTGGGCGTTCCAAGTGTGCCGCACACGCAAGCCCAAGCCGGCGTACTACAGCGTGTGGAGCCCGGCGTCCGGGTATCACAAAATCGACGAGATCGGCTATTTGGCTGGCATCAAGCTCTCCAAGCAGGTGCTGCCGCTGCTGGGCGAGAAGCCTGAGTTCCAGCTCGACCCGGCCGGCAACGGCTATGCGGTGCGCGCGAGCCTCTGGCTGGAGAACATGGCTTCGCGGCCATTCGACGGCGCGGTGACGCTCAAGATCGACACGCCCGGCGCGGCCCGCGGCACGGCCTCGGTCAAGCTGGCCCCGGGGGAGCGGCGCCGGGTCACACTGGCCGGCGCGGCCGTGCCCCAACCGGGCAAGTACACGTATTACTTCACGGCTCGCGAGCGCAACGCGTCGGCCGACTGCTTTGCGCGCCGGTACCTCGGCTGGCTCCGGTACGAGACGTTCCAGTTGCGCGTCACCAGCCCCCACTACCGCGACACCATCTACGCTACCCAGCAAGTCGACGCGATCGCGGGCCGCGTCGATTTCGCCCTGCCCAAGAAAAAGCTTCGGAACATGTGGTTGGAGGTGACGCTGGCCAGCCCCGGCGGCCGCGAACGCCAACAGGTGACGCGGCCGATCCGCCAGCAGCGGGTGGACTTCTCCTTCCCCATGTGGGACCCGGCCGTGGGCGAGTATCCGTTGCGCGTGCGCCTGATGTCAAAGCAAGGGCGCAGAAACGCCGTCGTGGCCAGCCAGACGCGCGTGATCCGCCGCCTGGGCCGCGCGGCCGGTGTCGAGGCCCGCGTGGACCGAGGCGGCAACCTCTGCATCAACGGCGTCCCCCTGTTCGTGCGCGGCTGGTATGGGTCGCAGGGCTACAGGGTCTCTGCCGCGTCGTTCCCGTACGCGCAACTGCCGCGCAGCACGAACTTCATGATGGGCGGCGGCGAGGAGCAGGCCGTGCGCCAGGGCTTCTACACGCTCTGCGGCCTGGCGCGCATCGTGCCTGACAGCCGCAAGGACGAGCCGCTCGCCGAGGACGTGAAGCGCAAGGTGCGCGCAGCCATCGCGCGCGTGCGCTACGACTCGCACGTGATTGGCTACTACCTGTCCGACGAGCCGGAGTGCCGGGGCGTATCGCCGGAGTATCTGAAGTCGGCGTACGAGTTCATCAAGGAACTCGATCCCTACCGGTTCGTGCTGATCGTGAGCCGAGCCCCGGCTCGGTACGTCGAGGCCTGTGACGTGATCTGTCCTCACCCGTACCTCAGCCCCCGTGTGGACAAGGGCGTGCGCAAGTTCGGCAACCCGACGAAGAAGCTGATCACGGTGACGCGCGAGGCCGTTGCCGCGGCGAAGGGGCGCAAGGCCGCGTGGATCATGCCGCAGACGTTCCGCTACCGCGGCGCGGCCCATCCCAACTTCGCCGAGTCGAGGTGGTTCACCATGGCCGGCGTGGCTAATGGCGTCAAGGGCGTGGTGCCGTTCATCTTCAACGGCTACTGGAACCATCTGGAGAGCCGCATCGCCATGACCTACGTGTTCGAGGAGCTGGCGTTCCTCGAGGCACCATGGGTCGCGGCCAACGCAGACGTGCCCATCGAGATCGCTTCGGACGCGCCGGTCAGCGCGGTGGCCAAGCTGTACGGCCCGGCCAAACGTCGAGTGAAGCATCTGTACATCGTAGCCGTGAACGAGACGCGCACGCCCACCAAGGCCACCTTCCGCGTGCCCGCGATAGCCCAAGCGCGCATCAAGGACCGGCTCGTGGTGCTGCGCGAGGACCGGCTGGTCAAGGTCAACGGCTCCACGTTCACCGACAGCTTCGGCCCGCTGGGCGTACACGTGTACACGACCAACGACCGGCT
>JAJRTI010000925.1 GCA_024278415.1 Planctomycetota bacterium
CCCACGCCGGGGCGAGGCGCCCATTCTGTGCGGCATTGAGGCAATCCGCACCCCATGATTCGCGAGGCTCTCCACTCGCTCCGTCGCCGCACGCCGGGTTTGCGCGGTCTCGGGGGAGGCCCTGACGGTCCCCACAGCGAACGGCCGGGGCTCCTGCTCTACGAAGCCGCCGGGGTAAGGGAGCAGGTGTTGTCCGCTTCCGCGGCGGCATCGGTACCCCCCCAAACGCAAACCCGATTGCGGCCAGACTCCTTGGCTTGATAAAGTGCGTCGTCCGCCTCGCGCAGTATCGTATCCACATCAAGGTTCGCCACCCCCTGGGCGACACAGATGCCCACGCTAGCCGTCACGTCGACGGGGCCGCGGTGCGTGGGGACGGTGCTGCCGGCAATGCGCGCGCGCAGCCTTTCCGCTACTTGGGAGGCATCGGCTCGCGAGATGTTCGGGAGCACAACGAGGAACTCTTCGCCGCCGTAGCGCCCGACTCGATCGTAGGCGCGGATGCTGGACTCCATCCGGGCCGCCGACTCCTTCAGCAGGGCGTCGCCGACGGGGTGGCCCAGCGTGTCGTTGATCCGCTTGAAGTGGTCGAGGTCGATCATGAGCACGGCCAAGCGCGAGCCAAGCCGAGAAGCCCTGGCGACCTCGCGCTCCAGGATGTCCATGATCGCCCGCCGGTTGAGGAGGCCGGTGAGCGCGTCGTGCGTCGCCTGCTCTCGAAGCGCCTGCTGCACGGACGAAAGGCGCGCTTGCAGGTCGACGATGCGTTGGCCGGCCTTGAGGCGCATGACCAGTTCGTGCATGTCGTACGGCTTCGTGACGTAGTCGTCCGCGCCGGACTCCATGCCTTGAACGATGTCCTCCTGTTCGCCCCGCGAGGTGAGCAACACGATGTAGACGTAGTCATCGTCTCCGCGGGTGCGCAACTGGCGGCAAACCTCGACGCCGGTCATGCCGGGCATCATCCAGTCGATGAGTGCGAGCCGCGGGCCGTCGGGGGAGTTGAGGATGCGGCTCGCCTCCCCTCCGTCGGCCACGGAGATGACGTCGTAGCCTTGCTTGGCGAGCGTAGCTTCGAGCATGCGTCTGGAGATGGCGGAGTCCTCAGCCACCAGCACGCGGCGCGAAGCGGCTGGATCGGCCTGGGGCGAGGCCTGCGCGGCAGGTGTGTCGGCGGCGGCCATGTCAGTCCTCCAATGAATCCAAGGCCGGGGACGCGGCAGGCGTAGCGGCTGCCGGCGCGTCGGCGGTGAGGGTGGCGAATGCCTCGATCAATTTGGCGACCTGCCGTTCGAGTTGTTCCAAAGCAGCCTCGGCCTCGTCCATTTGGTTGTGCCGGCCCATGTTTTCGAGGCGGTATGCCGCGTCCCACGAGGCCTGGGCCGCGAAGTTGCCCACCTCACCCTTGAGCGCGTGGGCCTCGCGCATGAGTTGTTCCGAATCCTTGGCGGCAATCGCGTCCTTGATCGCCGCGAGCCGTGTCGGGTACTCCTGGATAAACATGCCTGCCAGTTCTTGGAGCAATTCACGGTCTCCGCCAAGCTTCCTCGAAGCTTCGTCCGCGTCAAAGACAAGGCCCGTGTCGGGCTCGGCTGGAGCGGGCTCAGGCCCAGGTTTCGTAGCAGGATACCATGTGTTGACCGTAGCGCAAAACTCGTCTGCGTCGAGGGGTTTCGTAATGTAGCCGTCCATGCCGGCGTTGATGCACATTTCGCGGTCGCCTTTCATCGCGTGCGCGGTGGTAGCCAGGATAGGGGTGTGCTTGCCGGTGCTTTGCTCGTGCTCGCGGATGGCCGCGGTCGCAGCCAGGCCGTCCATGTTGGGCATCTGCACGTCCATCAGGATGAGATCGAACTCGTGGGCCTTGTATGCCGCGACGGCCTCGACCCCGTCGTTGACCACCGTGGCCTGGTGGCCCCATTTTTCGAGCAGCCTGACCGCGACTTTTTGGTTGATCTTGTTGTCTTCTGCCAGGAGCACGCGCAGGCGGCGCTGCATTTCTCGCATGGAGTGCCGCGTGACGAGCGGCCTCGGCTCCTCTGGCCTGGCCTTGACGTTCAGTGTGGTCAGGACCGCCTGAAGCAACTCGGCTTGTCGGATTGGCTTGGTGAGGTAGGCGGCGATGCCCAGCTTGCGGCAGCGCGCCGCGTCGCCGCGGCGGCCGCACGAGGTCAGCATCATAATGGAAGCGCCGGCCGCCTCCGGGTGCCGCTTCACGTAGTCCGCGACCTGGAAGCCGTCCATGCCCGGCATGTTGGAGTCGAGGAGCACGAGGGGGAAGGGCGTGCCAGCAGCCACGGCCCGCTTGAGTTCATCGCACGCGGCCGGGCCGCTGTTGGCTTCTTTGGGGCGCATATGCCAACTGGCCAACATCCGGGTCAGGACGCTTCGGTTCGTGGCGTTGTCGTCGACGACCAGGACGGGCATATCTCTAATCTGAGCCAGCGCCATGGGGCGCAGGGGCGGCGCCACCACGGGCGCTTTGCGCAGCCTGACCGTAAAGTGGAACACGCTGCCGGGGCCTTCGCTGTCGTGTGAGCGATCCCGCCCCGGCGCGGGGCTTTCGACCCAAATACGGCCTCCCATGAGTTCGGCCAACTGTGCGGAGATCGCCAGGCCCAGCCCAGTGCCGCCGAATTTCCGCGTCGTGGAGCTGTCGGCTTGCGTGAAGGACGAGAAGATCGCTTCTTGCTTGTCTGCTGGGATGCCAATGCCGGTGTCCCTGACGGCCAAGTGCAGCACAACCTCGGTATCGTCTTCCTCTTCGGTCTCGACCATCACGTCCACTTCGCCATGATGCGTGAACTTGATAGCGTTGCTGACGAGGTTGGTAATGATCTGGCGCAGGCGGCCCACGTCGCCGACGACCGCGTCGTGGGTATCGATCGGCACATCGCACGTGAGTTCCAGGCCCTTGGCATGCGCCTTGACAGCCAGCGCGTTCAGCGAATCTTCGAGCGCGTTGCGCACGCTGAAGTCGATCGGGTCGAGGTCAAGCTTGCCCGCCTCGATCTTGGAGAAGTCGAGGATGTCGTTGATGATGCCGAGGAGCGAATCGGCCGACGCCCTCACCGTTCGAAGGTAGTCCCGCTGCTCGGTGGTGAGGTCGGTGTCGAGCGCGAGTTCCGTCATGCCGATGATGCCGTTCATGGGCGTGCGGATTTCGTGGCTCATGTTGGCCAGGAACTCGCTCTTGGCATGGTTGGCGGCCTCGGCTTGTGCGCGTGCGCGGACGAGGTCAGTGACGTTGACGACGTTGAGCAGTACCCCGTCGTAGCAGCCGCCCCGGAAGATCGGCTGCACGCGCATGAGGACTTCAGACTCGCCCAAGGGCCGCTGAATGACGATGGGCTCGGCTTCGGGCGTGGTGCGGAACATCTCGATCAGGCCGAGCACCTTCTCAAGGATGGGGCCTTCGTGGAGAGCCTCGATGCGCTGGCCCACCAGGTCCTCGCGGCGCTGGCCCATAAACTGGCAGAACCACGCGTTGGCCTCCACGACCTCGTTGTCCGCGTTGGCGAAGACGATCCCTTCTTCCATGCCCGAGATCATGGCGGCGAGTTTGGCGCTCTCACTATGCGCCGCCCTCTCAGCTTGTTCGGCTGCCTGCCGCGCGGCCTTCGCGTCCTCCATCATGCTCAGTGTGACCCGGTGGCTTCTCTCCAGTTCGGCCGCGCGCTGCTCCGCGGCGGCCCACGCCTGGTCGCGCTCCTCTTGGGCCGCTTTGAGTTCTGTAATGTCAATCGCCGACTCGAAGCGAACCCAGCGTCCATCCGACCATTGGATGGCACGGTCGAAGATGCGATACCAACACCGGTTCCGAGGGTTCTGAAACTCCCAGACATACGGTGCGCCGGCATTGTCGCCGAAGAGATGGTCGTTGGTGCAGAACTCACATGGAGAGTCGAGGCCATGCAGGACCTTGTGGCACTTCTGGCCCACGCCGTCTCCCCATTGGTTCTTCGCGGCTTTGTTGAGGTAGAGGAGTTCATAGGTGCTGGGATCCGCCACGTAGACGACCTCTTCCATCCCATCGAACATGGACACGAGTTGCCGGCGTTCGGTATCGAGCGCCTCCTCGGTTCGGCGGCGTTCGGCGATCTCGCGGGCGTGCCCAGCAGCCGCGGCTTTGAGTCGCCGATTGAGGCGAGCGGCATACCCCGCGGCCAGGCCGACAGCAACCATGAGAACAACGGCCGCCGCGAGCCATGGCCAGTGCTGGCCGACTGTATCATGCGGTCCGCTCCCCATCGCTTGTTGTTGGCCGGCGAAGGCGAGACCTGTAGCTTGGAGAATTGTCCATCGAATCCAGTGGGAGGAGGCAGTGAGTTTCATCGGGTTTCGGTTTTCGGTTGTGGAAGACAGGATGCGTGCCGCCAGGCAGGGCTCTCACGAGCCGAGACCCGCGGTTTGATAGACCGGCGGCTTGCCGAGTTCGGCCAGGAGATCGTTGACTTCCTGCTTCAACTCCAGCACTCGCCCTTCTCTGTCCATCATGAGCCGGTTGAAGCGCTCCATCTCTGCCAGGCTGTCTCTCAATTCCTCTTCGAGGCGTTTCCTCGCGAAGAAGTCGGGCACATGGTACGAGCGCATCTTCGGCGCAAGCTCAGGCTCGGCCTGCATGTAACGTGCGATGTGCTCCTCGATGCGCTCATGTGGGGCCATGATGAACCGGCAATGCGGGTCGCCTCTGGCGCGGCAGAGCACCTCGCTGGCGACTAGCGTCAGCCCGAAGCTCGCCTCGCACCAGCCCGTGGAGTAGCCCGCGTTCATGATGCACACGGGAAACTCCGTGGCCGCGCCCTGCTCGATCCAAGACTCGGCCTCGAACGAGTACGGGTGGTCGTAGAGGAGGTAGTAGTTCTCATCGGGCGACGGGGTGGACTCCGGCAGGATGTCCACGAAGGCCCAACCACTGTAGGCGAAGAGGACGGGGCCCGCGGCCAAGCGCTCAATGGGGTCGCTGAGGCCCATCGCCTCGTGGAAGCAGGCCGCGTCCGACCGGCCGATCGAGTGGGCGAGGTCGTAGAGCAAGTTGCGCGCGAACTCGTCGGCCTCCTGCTTCTTGCCTTCGCCCAGAAGGCGCCCGACCAGCGCAAAGAATTCCACCGACAGCGACGCCGCCCGCACGAGCACGTAGCGCTCCTTGTGGATCTTGATCATTCCCACGCTGGGATCCTCGGTGCGGTCACCGAAGTACTCCGAGACGACCTCCTCGGCCCTAGCGAAGATCGGCTCCACTTGGGGCGGGACATTGACTGTTTTCAGTGGCATGGGTGTTCTCCGCTCGAGTAAACGATCCTACTCGTGGCGCGGCTTTCAGACACAATTGAGCAATAAAGCAATCCCTGTGCCGTCATGCCTTGGCCGCGCGCCCGTCGTTCATCGCCGTGTGTGCCCGTTGCCCGGCTCTCGAGCGGAAAGCGCTGTATGCGCGTCTAACCTCACATTCAACACCCCGCAAAGCCCCGCCAGCAGAATCCCCATGCTCGGGCCAAGCGCATGGACTGACCGTAAGATTTCTTAACACCGTTCAGTTGTCTGCCCACACAGATGCAGCCAGCGGCCACATCGCCAAGTCGTCCGCAAGTCTCAGTCGCCTGCCTGCGGCGCCAGCCTACCCAAGCTCTTGATCACCACGTCGTCGAGCGATCCCACCGCGTACTTCGAGCGGGCGCCGTAGAGGTACGCGCCGATCGTGATGGGCGCCTTGCATGAAAAGTCGCCGGCCGTGCGGTCCCCAGCTTCGCCATCGAGACTGCCGTCAACGTAGATCCTAAGCATCTGCGTCGAGGTGTCGCGCACGCCGCGAACACGCCGCCACTGGCCGTCAGCCACAAACGTCTTTCCGTTCACGAACGAGTACACGTTGCCTGTGGGCGAGGAGAGGTAGAAGCGAGGGCGGCCATTGTAGAGCATGAGACAATACTGCCGCGTCGCCATGCTGCATACGATCGGGACCATGCCCGCGCCCTGGGCCGGAGCGATCTTGATCCAGGCCTCCACAGAGAAGCTCTCGCGAGGCCCGAAGTCGAACGCCGGCGTACGCTCGACGCGCGCATGCGACTTGGGGCCGGGGAGCTTGAGGGCCAGGCCCTCGCGCGCCGGCGCGAGTGTCGCTCCATTGACGAGTTTGGCTTTGCCGCCGATGTCCAGCTTCCCCTCGTCGAACGTCCATCTGCCGACGATCTTTTCATCGGCCACGAACTGCATGCGAGCGACCCGCAACTCTTCCGGCGGCAATAGCGCATACGTGCGCCCAGCCTGCGTGTCGAAGATGATCGTGTCGTCTGCCATGCGATGCGGCACGGCGGCCTTTGTCGCCACGTCCATGATCTCGACGGCTGCGGGATGCCACGGGCTCTTGACCCGGCACGTGCGTCCGGCGAGGGACTTGATCCGCACGCGGCCGACCGTCTTGCCCAGGTGCGCGGCCGCGACCTCGAACCCGCCCACCGCGAACAGGCCCTCGAAGCGGTCGTTGATCGCCAAACCCTGGGGCACGCCCGCGTAGAGGTGGATGCGGCCCGGCCACGACAGCACGCGGCCCTGCGGGCACAACCACGGCCTATCGAGCATGCCAAGGTAGAGGCGAATGCGGTGCAGGTAGCCCTTGCGCGGGCTGTGCTCCTTGTCGGGAATGGCGCGGTACGAACGCCGCGCCATCTCCAGCAGCGCGGGCGGCGAGTCGAGGCTGATGTCCTCGGCCCAGAGCGTCATCACCAGGTTGGCCGTGATGTTGTAGTTCAACAGCCGCGGGGCGCCGCGCACGTCGCAGAAGACCGGGCCTGCCGGCGTGTCAAGCGTGGGATACGGCGCGAGGTGCTCGACGATCTCACGCCATTGGGTGCGCTCGTCCGCGTCGACGCCGAGGATTTTCGAGGCCTGGATGCACGCGTTCAGATGGAACTTGATGAAGCTCAGCGCGCCCACGGAATCGCGGTTGAGCTTGAAGTGCGGCGTGAAACCCCAATGCTCCTGCGACACGGTCGGCGCGACGTGGTAGTAGCCGTCGTCGCCCTTGGCCACGTAATCGGCGTAGAAGCGCGCGGCCGCGGCCATCATCGGATACGCGCGCGTGCGAAGGAACTCGCGGTCCTGCGTGTACTGGTAGATGTGCCAGAAGGGCTGGAGCATGAGCGCGGTGTTCTCGATGCCCCATTCCCATGTGACGCAGGTATACACGACGCGGTCGGACTTGATGGGGTAATGCACGAGCGGGAACGCGAGGCCGCGGCAGTGGTAGACCTCGCGCGCGTTGCGTCGGAGCGCGGGGAGCATGCTTTCGAACAAGCGCAAGCGTTGATCGAGCCCCGCCGCGCCGCCTCCGACGATCGTGGGCAGGAAGTAGCCTTCGTTGAAGTGGTAGTCGCCGTGCCAGGGCGTGGAGTCCGCGTACGTGCACGACGTGGCGTTGTAGTGCATGACCCGCGACCGGCGCCACGCACGGCGCTCCGCATCCGTAGCCGCCGCGTTTCGGCCGGCCACCGCGGCCGCGCCGTCGCGCAGGGCCCCAGCGAGCATCGCCTTCGCGGCCGCGAACGGGTCCGCCGCGTCGCGGGTCGTAACGACTGCGACGAACAGGGTGAACGACGGATCGCGCTCGGACAGCCTAGCCATGGCGAGGCTGCCGTACTCCGCCTGGTTTACCCGTTCGGCCGCGAGCCGAATTTGCTTCTTGTACCCCGGCAGGCGGCGGTAGGTCTCGGCGTTGATGGGGTGGACGATGAACTTCGCGCCCGCGGCCGTGGCCTTGTCGCGTGCTTGCACGCGCGGCGCCGCGCCATGGACCGCGGCCATCATGACGTATTCGAATCCGTTCGGAAACGTCTTCTCCGCCGGGAAACGCTGGCGGATCCAGAAGAGTCGTCCGTCCGCCCCGGCCTCGGGCGGCGGCAGAGGGCCGTTGTCCGGGTCTTGCGAGTAGTCGTAGCCGGTCTTGCCCCCGCGGTTGGCGAGCGCCGCGATGCTGGTGCCTTGCGGCGTGGTGTCTTTGTGGCGGTAGAGTTGGACCTCGACTGGCTGCGCCAGCCCTTGGTACGCGCACCGCACGACGAGCAGATTGCGCGTCGTGCACAGAAACGCGCGTAGTCCGCCGCGGGCGGCCGCGCGGCTGGCGTTCACAACCAGTTCGCCGTCCGCGGCGAGGCCCGCCGTGTACGAGTCCGCGCCGCGCAAGTCGGGGCAGCGGAGGATGATCTTGCCCACCGGCTTAGGGCACGGGAAGTCGTACGCGAGGTAAAGCGCCTGCGCACGGTTGGCCAGGCCGAGGTCGCTGTTGCGGCCCACGAGGCCACCGTAGCCTGGGTAGCGCCGAGGGTCCGTCGGCGGCGCAACCGAGAAGCAGCGCCGACGCACGTCGTCGATGGTGATGAGCTTCTTGCGGTCGCCAAAGTAGCGCCGGTCCCACACGTCGTTCTTGGCCAGGCTGAACGTCATCTTGTGGGGCCGGTTCCAGAAACGGATCTCCAGGTCGTCGTTGTAGAGCTTGGCCATGCCGCTCTGGGGGCCGGTCACGTAGGCCGAAGCCGGGGCATTGCCGCGGCCCGGCGAGGTGTCGAGCGCCCGGACGATGGTCGGCCGCGCGGCCCGCGCATCGAGGCTGGGCAGCGTCAAGGCGACGGCAATAACGGCCGGCGCCATCCACACGAAGAAGCGGTCGGCATCCCCGGTCGCCACTGAGAAGGCAAGCATGATTGTGGTCTCCACACCGAGGATGGCAGCTTCATCTTCGTGAACGTCGAACGCTCGCGCATCACCGACTCTCAGACGGCGCTACGGCCGGCACATGCCACGAAGACGCTTGATTCGGCTCTTGCTCTCGTGCCCGCCAGTTGCCGCCGCGCGGCCGTAAGCACGCGGGCCATGGAGGTCTTCGGCCGCCCCCGTGATCTTGAAAGCCGCGACCACTCAATTATGGGCATCATCCCGCCGGAACTCAAACAGCACGCCTATCCCCCAGCCTGATGGAACGCTCCCCCCCAGCTTGTTCCCCTGCACTCGGCTTGCGGCCACGCATCCAGCGTCTTCCCCAGCGTGCGAGCGAGAGCCGATTGACCCTGTGCCGGCAGGCGAGTAGAATCTTCCGCTTCCTTTCCCCAACGACGCTGATGAGGATGCCATGCACACCACACTGAAAGTCAAAGCGCAACCCACCGCGGCGCGAACCTACCGCGTGGTTCTGTACGGCCTCGGCCCTATCGGCGTGCTCACTGGCAAGCTCGCGCTGCAAAAGGACTGGATCGAGATTGTCGGCGCAGTCGACATCGACCCCGCGAAGGTCGGCAAGGACGTGGGCGAACTGCTCGAAGCCGGGAACGCGCTCGGCGTCGCGGTCACCGACGACGCGGCCGGGCTGTTCGCATCCACCAAGCCCGATTGCGTGCTCCACACGACCTCATCTTACATCCCTCTCTTCGCCGACCAGATCAAGGCAATCGTGCAAGCCGGGGTGAACGTGTCGTCGTCGTCGGAAGAGTTGTTCTACCCCTTCCTTCGCGGCGAAGCCGAGTCAAACGAGATCGACGCCCTCGCGAAGCAACGCGGCGTGACCGTGCTCGGCACGGGCGTCAATCCCGGCTTTGTCATGGACGTGCTACCCATCGTCGCGTCCGGCGTGTGCCGCGACGTGTCACGCGTGAAAGTGCAGCGCATCGTCGACGCCGCGACGCGGCGCATGCCGCTCCAGCGCAAGGTGGGCGTAGGCATCGAACGCGAAGAGTTCGAACGCAAGGCCGAGGCGGGCAAGTTTGGCCACGTGGGGCTCGGTGAATCCGTGGCCTTTGTCGCGGACGCGCTCGGCTGGCCCATCGACACCATCACCGAGACGCTGGAGCCCATGATCTCGGCCAAAGACTTCTCGACCGAGTACTTCGACGTGAAAGCAGGCACGGTGACCGGCCTGCACCAAATCGCGCAGGGCCTCATGAACGGCGATGCACTTATCGAATTGGAACTGTTCATGTATGCCGGCGCGCCGGAGACGTGCGACCGCGTCCAACTGTTTGGGGATCCTGATCTCACGGTCACGGTGGAAGGCGGCACCCCGGGCGACGTGGCCACTCCCGCGGCGCTCGTGAACGCGATCCCGCGCGTCGTCGAGGGCGAGCCAGGGCTCAAGACCATGAAGGACCTCGCCCTGCCGGCGGTGCGGGCGAACCCGCCGTTGCGGATTGTGAAGAGCGATTAGCGCCCCGCCGCGGCTGAAGTGTCGAACGCGTCGCCGCTCGCTTGTAGTGAGGCCCGCCAGGGGCTCCTCCGACACGAACCAGACCGTCCGCCGTACGGCACTCCCAACAGCGACCCTGACTACGAGCAGGTCCGATAGGCGCGAGGCGGCCCACACCTGTTTGCGACATTGGCCTGCTCTCCCGCTCTGCATCCGCGGGTCGGCTCCGCCACCCGTGGCACTTTTTCGGCGGCGTCCCTCCCCTGCCCGCGTCCATTGGCGTATAATCGGGAGCGATCCCAAACAAGGAGATATCCATGCACGCCACAACCATCCTTGCCGTTCGGCACCACGACCAACTCGCGGTCGCCGGCGACGGCCAAGTCACACTGGGCGACAGCGTGGTAAAGGCCACGGCCAAGAAGATTCGCCGGCTATATCACGACAAGATCATCGTGGGTTTTGCCGGCTCCGCGGCGGATTCGTTCGCGCTGCTCGAGCGCTTCGAGCAGAAGCTCCAAGACGCGCAGGGCCACATCATGCGCGCGGCGTACGAGCTGGCCAAGGACTGGCGCACGGACCGCAGCATGCGCAGGCTGGAGGCCATGCTCGTCGCGGCCAACGACGAACATCTGCTGCTGATCTCAGGCAGCGGCGACGTGATCGAACCGGACGACGGGGTGCTCGGCATTGGATCCGGCGGCACCGTCGCGGCCGCGGCCGCACGTGCGCTGGTTCGGCATTCCGCACTTGCGGCCGACGACATCGCGCGCGAGGCACTCCAGATCACGTCTGAGATCTGCATCTACACCAACAACAACATCCACGTGGAGACGCTCCCGTGAAAGAATTGACCCCCCAGCAAATCGTCGCTGAACTCGACAAATACATCATCGGCCAAGCCGAAGCGAAGAAATCCGTCGCGATCGCTATCCGCAACCGCTGGCGCCGGCAGCAGCTCCCGCCAGAGCTAAGCGAGGAAGTGGCGCCCAAGAACATCATCATGATCGGCCCCACCGGCGTGGGCAAGACCGAGATCGCCCGGCGCCTTGCAACACTCGTGAGCGCGCCGTTCCTCAAGGTCGAGGCGTCCAAGTACACCGAGGTGGGCTACCACGGCCGCGACGTGGAGTCCATGATCCGAGACCTCGTCGAAATCTCGGTCAACATGGTGCAGTCCGAGGAATACGAGAAGGTCGAGACCGCGGCCGGCGAGGCCGCGCACGAACGCCTCCTCGACCTCCTGCTCCCCATGCCCGACCTCAGCGAACCGGACGCCATCGAAAGCCAGCAGCGCACGCGGCAGAAACTCTCCGACCAACTCGACGCCGGCCAGCTCGAGGAGCGCATGGTCGAGTTGGAAGTGCCGGACCGGCCGCCGGTCATCATGCAAGGCTTCGTGGCCGGGCCGGAGGAACTCGGCTTCGACCTCCAGAACATGCTCGAGCGGATCGTGCCGCAACAGAGCCGCGACCGCCGCATGACCGTGGCCGAAGCGCGGCAGGTGCTTATCCAAGAGGAAGCCGAAAAGCTCATCGACAAGGAGAAGATCACCCAGGAGGCCGTGGCGCGCGCCCAAGACAGCGGCATTGTGTTCATCGACGAGTTAGACAAGGTCGCCGGGCGGGAGCGGTCGAGCCACGGCCCAGACGTGTCCCGCGAAGGCGTGCAGCGCGACCTGCTGCCGCTCGTGGAAGGCAGCACCGTCCCGACGCGCTATGGTGTGGTGCGCACGGACCACATCCTCTTCATCGCGGCCGGTGCGTTCCACGTGGCCAAGCCATCGGACCTCGTGCCCGAGTTGCAGGGCCGCTTCCCCATTCGCGTCGAACTGGACGCGCTCACCAGCGCCGACTTCGAGCGCATCCTCGTCGAGCCCCAGAACGCGCTGACCAAGCAGTACTCCGCGCTGCTCGGCACGGAGGGCGTGGAGGTGTCGTTTACGGACGATGGCGTGGCGGAGATCGCGAAGATCGCCGCGGAGGTGAACGAGTCCGCAGAGAACATCGGAGCGCGCCGGCTCCACACGGTAATGGAGCGCATGCTCGAAGACATCTCCTTCGAGGCGCCCGACACCGCGACGAAACAACTCACCGTCGACGCGGCGTACGTGCGCGATCAACTCGCGGACGTGGTCAAGGACCAGGACTTGACGAAGTACATCCTCTAGGAGCCTGTCGGGGTATTCGAACCATGCCACATGAGTAACATTTCAGCCAAGTGCTACAGCCATGCGCAGAAAACGTGGCTGAGCCTTTGGCCGGTCCGGGCGGGTTCGGCCTCTGGGAAGCCCAACGGGCTTCCGTAAACCAGCCCAGGGTTCGCGAGCGAAGCTCGCAACC
>JAJRTI010000926.1 GCA_024278415.1 Planctomycetota bacterium
AGGGTTGCGAGCTTCGCTCGCGAACCCTGGGCTGATATCCGGAATCCCGTTGGGATTCAGATACCCCAACACGCGGCGTTGCACGGGAGCTTTGACAGTATTCCGTACATGGCTGTTGTACTTGGCTGAAGTGTTACCAAAATAGTAGTACGTCACACCGAGAGAGTAAATGTCCGAACGGCCGTCCAGTTCCAGGCCGTCGCATTGCTCAGGGCTCATGAACGATGGCGTGCCGAGGCCGCCCCTGCCTTGGATCGCAACAAGCGATGCGTCGCCCTCAATGCTCTTGGCCAAGCCGAAGTCCGCCACGCGTGCAGCGCCGTCCTTGTCGATCATGATGTTGGCCGGCTTGATGTCACGATGCACAATGTTCTGTGCATGCGCCGCGGCCAAAGCGCTGGCCGCTTGGACCACGATCTCCCCGGCCCGCTTCGGGCTTAGCCGCTGCTCGCGGCTCATGATGTCCTGCACGCTCTCGCCCTCCACGTACTCCATTGCGATGAAGTGCCAGCCATCTTCTTCCGCCACGTCGTGGACGCCGACAATGTTCGGATGCCTCAACGCCGCGGCCGACCGGGCCTCTCGGATGAACCGCTGCCGCGCCCGCTCCGACTTCTCCGCCTTGTCCCGCGGCAGCAGCTTGATCGCCCGGACCTGCTGCAAGTCCACGTGCTGCGCCTTGTACACCGCGCCCATGCCGCCCTCGCCCAGTTTCTCCAGAATCTTATAGCGCCCAAGCTGCCGGCCGACCATGGGGTCGCTTGTTGCTGCGGCCTCGCCGCTCGGGCTTGGCGTCGCCCCGCTCGACACAGGCCTCAGCACGCGCTGGCATTGCCGGCAGCGGTAGGTCTTCGTGGCATCGTAGCCCCGCGACCGATACGTCTTCTTGCAACTGTCGCATCTCAGGTGTTGTTCAGACATGGGCCTGCCTCCATGCATGGCGTTACGAGCCAGGGCTTCCGGTGATGGCGGCCAACGCGGCCGCGGCTGGGGCTTTCACCGCGTCGTTTCCGCTCTTGGCCAGGCGCGCGAGTGTGGCCGCGGCAGCCTTCCCGTCGGCGCCGAGTTTCTGAAGTGCATTGACCGCCTGGATGACGACCGCGTTGTCATCGTCGGCAAGGGCATCCGTAAGGAGATCCACGCCATTCGCCCCCAACCGAGCAGCCCCATAGACAGCGTCCTTTCGCACAGCCACGTCGCCATCGTCGAGCGCGGCCGCGAGCACTTGGCGCGTGAGATCGACGCACTCGCCCTTTTGATACGAGATCACACTCGCCCCAATCAAGCGGCGCACAGTCACATCATCGGACCGGGCGAGCATCCGCACGAGCAACTGCGCTTTGCCCGCGGCCACGATCTTGTCCACGCGCCTTCGGGCTTGCACAATGCGGTGGGCGACCGTGCCGCGCCGGTATGCCGCAACGCGTTCGTGGCACATGGCCGCCAGCTCCGCGGGGGAACTCCTCTTGATTTGCTCCCGGACGCCCCGCACTATGCCCGGATGGCCAGCCGTTGCCCCAAACAACTCGTCGTCGACCGACCACAGGGCGCCGACGGGCTCAAAGTAGCGGTACCCCTGCCAGCAGAGGAGAACACCAATGACAACCGCCAGCACAACCGCCGCGCCTCCGCCAAGCTTCTTCTCCGCGACAGGCAGCGTTTGCCACGACGCGGCCGTTCTGGGCAAGGTCCTCGGTTCGTCATCGTCATCCTCGCCCCCGATCACTCTCGACAGCGCGGACAGAAACGCTTGGCACGTCTGGAATCGCCCAGCCGGCTCCTTGGCCATGGCCGTAGCCACGATGCGGCCCACGCCGGTGGGCAGGTCTTTCACGAAGTCGTGGGGGTCAGGCGCCGGCTCAAGCCGATGCTTGCGCATCAGCTCGAGCGCGTTGTCCCCCGTGAACGGCGGCTGCTCCGTGACCATGGCGAAGTAGGTCGCGCCCAGGGAGTAGATGTCCGACCGCGCGCCCAACTCCATGCCGTCGCACTGCTCCGGGCTCACGAATGCCGGCGTGCCGACGCCCCCGGGGCCGCCCGCTATCGCGCCGGCGCCAGCGATGCTCTTCGCCAAGCCAAAATCCACGACACGAACCGTGCCGTCCCGGTCCAGCAAGATGTTCCCGGGTTTGATGTCCCCATGCACGATGCCCACCGAGTGCGCCGCGGCCAGCGCGTTCGCCACGTCAAAAACGATCGCATTGGCGCGAGCAAGGTCGAGCCTCCCGCCGCGGTCGAGAAGCGTCTGCACGCTCTCGCCGTCCACGTATTCCATCACAATGTAATACCACCCATCCGCCTCGGCCACGCCGTGGATCTCCACGACGTTCGGGTGCTTGAGCGCGGCCATGGCGCGCGCCTCGGTCAGGAACGCTTGCACCGCGCGGTCGGTGCGGTCCGCGCCGCGCTGTTGCAACACCTCCAGCTCACACCGCTCGATGCACAAGAAACTCTGACTTGCCAACGGTCAGGCAGTCGCCAAGGCGAAGTTCGCCGGCCTTTGCGTCCTGTCCGTTGATACGGATACCGTTGCGGCTGCCCAAGTCCTCCACCGCGATTGTGTCGGCGCCGACTAGCAGAGACACATGCTTGGAGGACGCGCGGGGATCCTCCATGTGCAAGTCACAATTGCGGCTGCGGCCCAGAATGAGCTTGCGGTCGCACGCGGGGAGCGTGGCCGAGACGCCTTGCGCCGGCCCGGACACGCACGTGACCGCGAGCGGCCGGGGAGCCCGCGGCGCCGCCAGGGCTCTTGCAAGTGCGGGCACGTCGCCGTGCAGCGATATGGCGAGTTCCGCCGAGGCCAGCGACACGCTCGCGTTCGCGTCCAGCGCGGCATCGGTGATTGGCTCGCCGTTGAGTAGCGTTCCGGCCGTCGCACCCAAATCTCGCACCCGCGGCCCTGTGTCGGACCAATACACTTGCGCGTGGAACGCGGCGATTCCGTCGCCATCCAACTTCACGTGGCAATTGGCGTCGCTGCCGATCAACACCGGCAAGCCCGCGCTCACCGCGCGCCGGCCAGAGGCCTTGTCCTCCACCACGAGGCTCGCCGCCGGCCCCGCACTGTCGCTCTCGTCCGCTGTCGCCTCCACGTCGCCCTTGAAGTCCCGGCTGTCGCCACCATCCTCCGGCAACGACTTCGAGTTCGGCGACCACAACGCGCACAGCTCATAGCCCCAGGGCGCATCCGCGCCCGGCACAAATGCAAAGACCATCTCCGTGTGGCCGCACCGGATCACGTCTCCCACTTGGAGCCTCACTTGCTCGATCCTTCGGCCGTTCACGAACGCGCCGGTCTTGCTGCGCAGGTCGATGGCGACGATGCTGTGACCGACGAGCGCGAACAGCACGTGCGCGCGCGACATGCGATCGTCTTGAACGGTGACGGCGTTGTCCGGCCCGCGGCCCACTGTCACAATCGGGTCGCGCAGCAAGTAGCCTTGCGGCGGCTCGCGCGTTCCCAGCACCGCAAGGTACGGCCGGCCGGGGTAGCGCTTCGCCAACGACTCGAAGCTCATTCGGCCTTCGGCTGGCGGCGCCGGCCGCTGAAGCTTTGAAGTCTCGAGCTGCGGCATGCGCTTGGTCTTGGTCGTCTTGGGCCCGGCCGGCATTGGAAACTCGCTGTCGTCGGTTGCGAGCCCGCCGATGGATAGCCCGGGCGCGGCCTGCGCATCGGCTGGGAGCTTCTTGCCGCAGGCGGTGCAAAACTCCGCCAAGGCCACGTTCACATTGCCGCAATTGGGACAGTTGACGGTCTGGGGCATGTTGGCATTCCTGCTCACACTGGCCTTGTCAGCCTGCGTTGTCACAGTTCCTTGAAGTCATCTGGGGCCACCGTCTCGAAGAGGATCTTACAGCCCTGCGCATCGATAGCGTGGCCATGCGCGAGCGGAACGCGCTTGCCAGCCACGGGCTTCGCGTCCACGCACACGCCCGAATCCGGCTTGCAACTCAGCCAGAATGAGCCGTCCGCGAACGCAAGCTTGCCCACGCGCTTGGGGCCGTTCCCGATCACGACCACGCCACTTTCATCCGCACCGATGGAGATGGCCTCCCGCATGAGCACGTATTCGTGGTTTTCAGCGTTGTCGATGCGCGAGATTCTGAGCGCGCCAACGGGCCCATCGGCCGCGCCCACGCGGAACGCTTTGACCTGCAACTCGAGCACGCCGGCAACGGATACGACGCTGTTGCTGTGCAGCTTCTGCTCCGTGTCCGCCAGGGGCTGGCCATCGACCGCCAGCGTCTTGTCGCTGAGCCGGCGCAGATAGGCTCCATCTCGTCGCAGCTCGAACATGCCGGCCACGCGGGGGATCTTCGCCGTATTGTCGAAGTTCGCGTCCCCGGCTTTGCCCGTGGGCAGCAGGCGCAGCGCGACGTCGTTTGCGCATCGGTCCACGCTGTCCCGGCCAAACGTGAGCGACGGCTTGGCGAAGACGAACACCTTGCGGCCGGGGCCGACGAGCGAGGGCACGACCAACTTTGCGGCAGGGATGGCCGAAGCCCTCTCGGGCCGGCGACGAAGCAGCATCACGACGGCGGCAACCAACACCGCCACGAGCACAATGGAGCCCCAAACGATGCCGCTGCCTCCAGCTTCGGTCCCGCCGCCCTTGCCCCCCGGCCTACCGTCGCCCTCGCCGACGAGGCCTCCAACGCCGCGCATGAGCGCGATGTCGCCTGTGATCTCACCGACGAACATAGGAGTCTGGATCATCTGCCGATCCGCGGCCCAGCGACTCACGCGCTCGCTGACGTAGTTGCTCAATTCGAGTGCGCCCACGATCTTGTTGCCATCGCGATCGGCCGCACCGCGCAGGCCGCGCATGAGGAAATAGGTGAATACGCCATGCCCCATCTCCTCCCACTCGAAGGACTGTTGGTCGAGCGTGCAGGCGGAGAGCGTCACAATGCCTTTGGCATTCTCCATGCCCTCGATTTCCCGCGCCATCGCGGCGCTCAGGCGGTTGGCGTTCCGGCCTTGCCCGCTGTGGCAGGCATCCAGGATGAGGAACTTCTTCTCCGCGGCGCAGGCTTCGAGCCGCTCGCGCAGGAAGCTGAGCGGAATGCTGCTGGTCTTGAGTTGCGTCATGGTCGCATCGCTCGGCAGCAGATATGTCTTGCCATCCGCCTCGATCCCATGTCCCGCGAAGTAGACCAGGATCACGTCCTCCTTCTTAGGCAAACGCAACGTCGCGTTGAGCCGCGCGAAGATGCGGTTCTGCCGGGGCTGCTCCTTGGGATCGTCCACGTCGTCGCACATGAGGTACACGTTCTCCTTGGGGAAGCCCCCTTCGCCCGTCAGCACGTCGTAGAGCCCCTTCACGTCCGGGAGCGTGTACTTCAGGTTGGCAATGGCCGGGTGCTCGTCATACTTGCCCACTCCGATGAGGATAGCCCAACTCGTGCCTTTGCTCCCGAGTGGCGGTGCTGCAAGCGCTCCGCCGGACGATATGCCCTTCACCCCACGATCCGCGGCGGCCTCGCCAAGCGCGAAAGGAGCGAGAAACGCAAGGATGCCCACAACACTCACAACCCAGCGTGTCGTCCTCGTCCCCATGAGCACGTGCTCCTTTGTCAACTTAGGGTGATGCCTGGCCGGGGATTGTATCAGCTTGGCCAGCGCCGGCAAGGGCGCGGCGAAAAGCCCATCTGGGGTCCTACCTCCCCAAACGCAATCGCGCGGATAATCGGACAGTAAATCTTCGCTCAAACCCGGATTCGACACTGCGTCGTGGGCACTGTCCAGCCGATGAAGAGCTTGCCCCCTCCAACGAATCCAGAAAGACACCGAACGGTAAACCACACGACAGGTTGGGCTTCAATACGCACGATGACGTACGGGGGAGACTGTCCCGCGATCGCTGATGCCCAAGTGCCTCTGGCTCGCCATGCGACCGCCAGGGTGGAGGACAGAATGGGGTTCATTCCTTTCTTTCTCCCCATTCGTTGTCTTTCTGGATTCGTTCGCAGCCTCCCAGATAAGCGAACACTCTCTCGTCTTCATTGGGCGTCTATAGCCGGCCGGAAGCCGCGATAATTATGCCGGGCTGTCGGGACGGCGCCGCCCCGCGTGGATGACCGACAGTCTGCAGGAGGGCTCTCGTACCCCCCGCCCCTCTGGACCCGGGATGAGCCGCTTCCGGGGCCTCTCGGATCTATCTGGACTCCTGAACTGTAGCCGCCATGCCAGTCACTGCACAGTTCCCAGACGTTCCCGTGCATGTCGTACAGCCCCCAAGCGTTTGGCAGCTTTAGCCCAACGGCCTGCGGGCGCCAAGCCTCCTTCCTAGCATTCGCCTTGTTCCATGAGTGATCGTCAAGGCGGCTCAGCGTGTTGCCACA
>JAJRTI010000927.1 GCA_024278415.1 Planctomycetota bacterium
GAGCCACTTGCAAAACCCCAGTTGTCCTACCGGTGCTGTGGCGCCGCAAGCCGGCGATGTCGCGTTTGTAGTAGGCCCGTGAGGGCCTTCCGCTCGGGTGGCGAATCGCCATCGGCGCAGAGGGCGCCCTGACGGTCGCCACTACAAACGGAGCGCTCCCGCGCTCGCATCTCGGCGGCGCCGCGTTCGACACCTCCGCCATCCATGATGTTAGGCGCGAGGCCTCGGCCTATTGGGGTTTTGCAAGTCGCTCAGTAATCAGTGGCCATTGGCCGCTGTCATCGCGTGGCAGCCTTGGGCTGCTCGCGGCCGTTTGAACTTCGGGACAGGAGTGCGCCGTCCATGGCAGACGCCCTTTACGACCGCATCAACGACTACAGTTCGGTCCGTGTTTCCTTGGCCTCTCCCGATGATATTCGGGGATGGTCTTACGGCGAGGTGAAAAAGCCGGAGACGATCAATTACCGGACGTACCGCGCCGAGAAGGACGGGTTGTTTTGCGAACGCATCTTCGGCCCGGAGCGGGACTGGGAGTGCTTCTGCGGCAAATATAAAGGCATGAAGCACAAGGGCATCGTATGCGACCGCTGCGGTGTGAAAGTGACCCACAGCCGGGTGCGCCGGCGCCGCATGGGCCACATCAACCTCGCCGCACCCATCGTGCACATCTGGTTCTTCAAGGCGATGCCCTCGCGCCTCGGCACGCTGCTCGGCATGAAGACCACGCAGCTCGAACGCGTGATCTACTACCAAGACTACGTGGTCGTGGACCCCGGCGACACGCCGCTCAAGGACAAGCAGCTCCTCACCGAGGAGGAATACCGCGAGTGTATCGACACGTACGGCGAGTCGGCCTTCCGTGCGGACATGGGCGCGGAGGCCGTGCGGGCCATGCTGAGCCGGCTCGACCTCAACGAGACGGCCAAGGACCTGCGCGAGGAACTCAAGGAGACCAAGGCCAAGCAGCGCACCAAGGAGATCATCAAGCGCCTGGATCTGGTCGAGAAGATTCGGAACTCGTGCAACGAGACCGCGTGGATGGTCATGGATGTGATCCCGGTCATCCCGCCGGACCTGCGGCCGCTCGTGCTGCTGGAAAGCGGCAACTGCGCCACGTCCGACCTGAACGATCTCTACCGGCGCATCATCAACCGCAACAACCGCCTCAAGAAGCTCCTCGATCTGCACGCGCCTGAGGTCATCATTCGCAACGAGAAGCGCATGCTCCAGCAGGCGGTGGACGCGCTCTTCGACAACAACCGCTGCAAGCGCCCGGTGCTGGGCAGCAGCAACCGGCCCCTCAAGTCGCTCACCGACATGATCAAGGGCAAGCAGGGCCGGTTCCGCGAAAACCTGCTCGGCAAGCGCGTGGATTACTCCGCGCGCTCGGTCATCGTGGTGGGGCCCGAACTCAAGCTGCACCAGTGCGGCCTGCCTAAGAAGATCGCCCTCGAACTCTTCCAGCCGTTCATCATTCGCCGCCTCAAGGATCTGGACCTCGCGGATACGATCAAGAGCGCCAAGAAGATGCTCGAACGCAAGGACCCACAGGTGTGGGATATCCTCGAGCAAGTCATCCGAAACCACCCGGTGCTGCTCAACCGCGCTCCCACGCTGCACCGCATGGGCATCCAGGCATTCGAGCCGTTGCTGATCGAGGGCAACGCCATCAAGATCCACCCCCTGGTGTGCCGCGGGTTCAACGCGGACTTCGACGGCGACCAAATGGCCGTGCACCTGCCGCTGTCCATCGAGGCGCAGATCGAAGCGTCCACCCTCATGATGGCGACGAACAACATCTTCTCCCCTGCGTCCGGCGACCCCATCGTGACGCCGTCGCAGGACATCGTGCTCGGCGCGTACTACCTGACGGTCGAGCGCCCTGGGCAACGCGGCGAGGGCATGGTGTTCGGCTCGTCGCAAGAGGTCTTCATGGCCTACGACAACGGCAAGCTCAGCACGCACGCGTCGATCAAGTTGCGGCTGCCGAAGGGCAAGAAGGTCGTCGACGACCGGGATGGGGAGACGCTGGCCGAGAACGGGCTGTGCCAGACGGCCGTGGGCCGCGTCGTGTTCAACGACATCCTGCCCGATGAGATGCCTTTCTACAACAAGGTTCTCCAGAGCAAGGGGCTCAGCGCGGTCATCCGCGACTGCCACAAGCTCCTGGGCCGAGAGGCCACCATCTCGCTCCTGGATAGCATCAAGGAAACCGGCTTCAAGCACTCGACCCTGGCCGGTATCTCCTTTGCCGCCGTGGACCTCGTCATGCCCTCGAAAAAGCAGAAGCTCATCGACGAGGCGCAGAACAAGGTCGACAAGATTGAGAAGCATTACGAGCGTGGCGTCATCACCGATGCCGAGCGCCACAACCAGGTCATCGACGTGTGGATGCAATGCACGGAACACGTGTCCGACGAGATGATGATCGAGTTGGCCGCCGACGAGCGCGACGGCAAGCCGTATCTGAATCCGGTCTTTATCATGACCGACTCGGGCGCCCGCGGCAGCCAGCAGCAGATCCGCCAGCTTGCGGGCATGCGCGGCCTCATGGCCAAGCCCGATGGCAGCATCATCGAGACGCCCATCAAGTCCAACTTCCGCGAAGGCCTGCACGTGCTCGAATACTTCAGCTCGACGCACGGCGCTCGCAAGGGCCTTGCCGATACCGCGCTCAAGACCGCCGACTCGGGCTACCTCACCCGAAAGCTCGCCGACGTGGCGCAGAACGTCGTGGTCTCCATGATCGACTGCGGCACGCTCCAAGGGATCACCAAGGGAGCGATCTACCTCGGCGAAGAGGCGGTCGTGACGCTGGCGCGCACCATCTACGGCCGCGTGGCTCGGGACACCATCACGAACCCCGTCACCGACGAGGTGATTGTGAAGGAGAACGAGCTGATCACCGAGGAAGTTGCGGCCAAGGTTGAAGCCCTGGGCCTGGAGAAAATTCGCGTGCGGTCCGTGCTCACCTGTGAGGCGGAGCACGGCGTGTGCGCCAAGTGCTACGGTATGGATCTGTCCCGAGGGGAACTGATCGAACTGGGCATGGCCGCCGGCATCATCGCCGCACAGAGCATCGGCGAGCCGGGCACGCAGTTGACGATGCGGACCTTCCACATCGGCGGCACCGCGGCCCGCGCGATCCAAGAGTCCACCGCCAGCTCGCGGCACGCGGGCATCGTGCGCTACCACAACCTCAAGGTCGTGCAGAACCAGGAGAAGCAGAACGTCACGATCAGCCGCACCGGCGAGATCATTATCGACGATGACAAGGGCCGCGAGATCGACCGCTGCTCGGTGCCGCTTGGATCGGTGGTGTTCGTGCCCGATGGCGGCAAGGTCAAGCAGGGCGGGAAGCTGTGCGAGTGGGACCCCCACATGACGCCCATCATTGCTGAGGGCAAGGGCATCATCAAGTTCCAAGACATCATCGAAGGCAAGACCATGGCGGTGGAGCGCGACGAGCAGACGGGCCACGCGCGCAAGACCATTGTCGAGCACAAGGGCGACCTCCAGCCGCAGATCCAGATCGTGGATGCGGCCGGCGAGATGGTCACCTGGCACCCGATCCCGGAAAAGGCGTTCATCGAGGTCGAAGAAGGCCAGAAGATCTCGGCCGGCACGATCCTCGCTCGTACGCCTCGGGAAGTGGGCCGCACGCAAGACATCACCGGCGGCCTGCCGCGCGTGACCGAGATCTTCGAGGCTCGCAAGCCCAAGGACCCCGCGGTCATGAGCGAGATTGAGGGCGTGGTCGAGATCGGCGAAAGGCGCCGCGGCAAGCAGACCATCATCGTGCGCGGCGAGCAGGACATGGAGCGCGAGCACCTCGTGCCGCAGGGCAAACACCCCCGCGTGCACCGCGGCGACTACGTGCGCGCCGGCGAGCAGATCGTGGACGGGCCGCTCGTGCTTCAGGATATCCTGCGCATCAACGGCGACGAAGAACTCCAGCAGTACATGCTGCGCGAGGTGCAAAACGTGTATCTCTCGCAGAACGTGCGTATCGACGACAAGCACATTGAGGTCATCATCTCGCAGATGATGCGCAAGGTGAACATCGAGACCATGGGCGACACGGAGCTGCTGCCCGGCACCATCATCGACCGCCTGCGGTTCCGGCGCATCAACCAGGAAGTGGTCGAGAAGGGCGGCCAGCCCGCCACCGCGAGCCCCGTGCTCATGGGCATCACCAAAGCGGCGCTCCAGTCCGACAGCTTCATCTCCGCGGCCTCGTTCCAAGAGACCACCAAGGTCCTCACGGAAGCCGCGCTGGCCGGGAAGCAGGACATGCTGCTGGGCCTGAAGGAGAACGTCATCCTGGGCCACCTCGTGCCGGCCGGCACCGGTTTCCATGCCAACCATGAGAGCCTGGTGAAGGTGAAGGAGTTGCCCGAAGGCGAGGCCATGGAGGAGACCGAGGAAGCCGAAGCCGCTACTGAAGACTAACCTCTGTATCAAGCGTTCCGAGGAGAACCCTGTATGCCAACCATCAACCAACTCGTGCGCAGCCGGCGCAAGCAAACGCGCAAGAAGAGCAAGCGCCCCGACCTGGAGCAGTGCCCGCAGAAGCGCGGCGTGTGCCTCCAGGTCATGACGCGCACGCCCAAGAAACCCAACTCGGCCCTGCGCAAGGTGGCCCGTGTCCGCCTGAGCAACGGCAAAGAGGTCACGGCCTACATTCCCGGCGAAGGCCACAACCTGCAAGAGCACTCCATCGTACTCGTGCGCGGCGGCCGCGTGCGCGACCTGCCCGGCGTGCGCTACCACATCGTCCGCGGCAAGCTCGATTCGATGGGGGTGGACTCGCGCCGCCGCGGCCGGTCCAAGTATGGAGCCAAGAAGCCCAAGTAAGCGCGGGGGCGAGCCCGGGCCGCTCTGAGCGGCCGCACCGCCCCCGAGTGTTCAATAAGACCCCCGCCGCGCGCTCCGCGCGCCGCAGAAGCCCCAAGACCCTGGAGGAGCCAGCCGTATGGCCCTGAAGTACCGAAGCACAGCCGTCTTCCTGAAGCCGGGCGTGCGCTACAAGAGCACGCTCGTCAGCAAGTTCATTAACCACGTGATGCACGGCGGCAAGAAGTCGACCGCCGAGAAGATTGTCTACGACGCGTTCGACATGATCGATCGGCGCGTCGAGGACGTGGATCCACTCAAGGTGTTCGATACGGCGATCGAGAACATCAAGCCCATGATCGAAGTGCGCTCCAAGCGCGTGGGCGGCGCGACGTACCAGGTGCCCACGCCGGTGAACTCGCGGCGCCAGCAGGCCCTCGCGTTTCGCTGGCTTCTCGCCGCGGTGCGTGAGAAGAAGGGCAAGCCCATGGCCGTGCGCCTGGCCAACGAATTGCTCGACGCGTACAACAAGCAAGGCTCGGCCATGACCGCGCGCGAAAACGTGCACCGCATGGCCGACGCGAACAAGGCGTTCGCGCACTTCGCCTGGTAAGCCGCCGCCCCTGATCGTGCCACACGCCCGTCCTCGATCAGGGGGACACGACACGGGCACGATCATCGGGGCGACCCGCCTGGGTCGCCTTTTGTATTGCCCTTCGCCGCCCACGTCTGACCATGGCCAAGCAAAAGAAAACTGATTTCCAGATCGAGCAGTTGCGCAACATCGGCATCGCCGCGCACATCGACGCCGGCAAGACGACCGTGACCGAGCGCATTCTGTACTATACGGGCAAACAGCATCGCATGGGCGAGGTGCACGACGGCACAGCAACGATGGACTATATGCCCGAGGAGCAGGAGCGCGGCATCACCATCTCCTCCGCGGCCACAACCTGCTTCTGGCGCGACCACGTCATCAATATCATCGACACGCCGGGCCACGTGGACTTCACCATCGAGGTGGAGCGATGCCTGCGCGTGCTCGACGGCGCAATCTGCGTACTCTGCGGCGTGGGGGGCGTCGAGGCCCAGACCGAAACCGTGTGGCATCAGGCCGAACGCTACCAGGTGCCGCGCTTGTGCTTCATCAATAAACTCGATCGCGTCGGCGCCGACTTCTACGCCGTGCTTGGACAGATCGAGACGAACCTGGGCGGCTACCCGGTAGCCATCCAGATGCCGCTGGGCAAGGAGGACAAGTTCGAGGGAGCCATCGACCTGATCGCCATGAAGGCCATCGTGTTCGATGAGGAGAGCCTCGGCGAGCGGTTCACGGTGGAGGACGTGCCCGAGAGCCTGCTCGACGAAGCCCAGCTCCATCGCGACGAGATGATCGAGCGGTTGGCGGAGGTCTCGGACCCGCTGGCCGAGAAGTTCCTCGAAGAAGCTGAGATCACGGAGGACGACATTCGCTCCGCGGTGCGCGAGGCCACGATCGCGGTGAAAGCCACGCCCGTGCTCTGCGGGTCTGCGCTCCGCAACAAGGGCATCCAGCCGCTGCTCGACGCGGTGTGCGCCTACCTGCCCGCGCCAATCGACCTGCCGCCGGTGAAGGGGGCGAACCCGGAGAACGAGCGCGAAGAGGAGCGCCAACCCAGCCCAGACGAACCCCTTACCGCGCTGGCGTTCAAGATCACGTCGGACAAGCACGGCGACCTGACGTTCACTCGCATCTACTCCGGCACGCTGCGCCAAGGCTCGCGGCCCTACAACGCCACGCAGGGCAAGAGCGAACTGTGCAGCCAGGTGTTCCGCATGCACGCCGAGTCTCGTGAGGCTATTGAGGAAGCCGGTCCTGGTGAAATTGTGGCCGTCGTGGGGTTCAAGAATACGGCGACCGGCGACACGCTCTGCGGCCGCAAGGATCCCATGGTGCTCGAAGGGCTGTCTATCCCGCAGACGGTCATCAGCATGGCCATCGAGCCCAAGACGCAGGCCGACAAGGAGAAGCTGGCCCAGGTGTTGGCGCGCATGGCCAAGGAAGATCCTACGTTCGACATCCAAATTGATCCCGATACGGGTCAGCAAATTATCTCGGGCATGGGCGAACTGCACCTGGAGGTCATCAAACACCGCATGCTGCGCGAGTACAAGGTCGATGCCAACGTCGGCAGCCCGCGCGTGGCGTATCGGCAGACCGTCGCGGGCCGGGCCCGCGGCGAGGACAAGTTCGTGCAGCAGGCCGGCGGCCGCGGCCAGTATGGCCACGTCATCCTCGAAATCGAACCCTTGAAGGCCGACGAGCCGATCACGTTTGTGAACGAGATCAAAGAAGGCGACATCCCCAAGCAATACATCCCCGTGATCGAGCAGTCCATCCGCGAGAGTGCGGAGAGCGGCAGCGTGTCGGGCTTCCCGCTCATCGACGTGAGCGTGCGCCTCGTAGGCGGCTCGTATCACCCCGTGGACTCGACCGAGCCGGCCTTCAGCCGAGCCGCCTCCGTGGCTTTGGATCGCGCGGTTGAAGCCGCTGGGGTCGTGACGCTGGAGCCCATCATGCGCGTGGAAGTGGTGGTGCCGGAGGGCCGCCTCGGCGACGTGCTCAATGATTTGCACGGCCGGCGCTCGGAAGTGGCGGGCATGTCCGTGCGCGGCGGCCTGCGCATTATTCGGGCCGAAGCGCCGCTCGCACAGATGTTCGGCTACGCCACGACGTTGCGCTCTCTCACGCAGGGCCGAGGCACGTACAGCATGGAACCCTTGGAGTACCGGGCCGCGCCGGCGCAACAGGGTTGGTTTGGATAACGGATCGCGGGAAAGGCCTAGATTTTCTGAAGGATTTCGCTTGACTTCCCCTTTCTTGCCTGCTATTCTATGCGTCTCCCTACTGCGCGGGGAACTCGTGTTATAGGGCTTATTCCCCACGCTTTCGGTATCGTCCGCGTGTACTGACTTAGCTTTGCAAGGCTTGGGCTGCACGCAACGGGACGGAGGGAAGGGCCCAGCTTGGAATCTCGGCAGAAGCTGCACGCTTCTGTGTACGGAGTGCCCTGAAATGGACGAGAAAATTCGTATCCGAATGGAAGCTTACGACCATCGGATCCTCGATCAGTCTGCACAGAACATCGTGGAGACGGCTAAGCGCACGGGCGCACGAGTCAGCGGCCCGATCCCCATCCCCACGCGCATCGAGCGCTACACGGTGCTGCGCTCGCCTCACGTGGACAAGAAGTCTCGTGAGCAATTCGAGATCCGTACCCACAAGCGATTGATCGAGATTGTCGAGCCCACGGCGAAGACGGTGGACGCCTTGAACCGGCTCAGTATGCCGGCTGGCGTGGAAATCCGAATTAAGCTGTAGGCCGAACTAGAGGACGTTAGCGATGCCCGCAGGTCTGATAGGCAAGAAAATCGGCATGAGCCAAGTCTACACGGACGAAGGCCGGATCGTGCCCGTGACCGTTATTGAGGCTGGCCCGTGCCGCGTGCTGCAAGTCAAAGCCACCGGCAAGGACGGCTACGACGCGGTGCAACTTGGGTTTGGCCAACGCAAGCGGAGCCGGGCCACTCGGCCCATGCTCGGCCACTGCCAAAAAGCCAAGAGCGAGCCGGCCCGTGTGCTGCGGGAGGTGTCGCTGCCCGATGCCGGCGCGCCCGAGTTGGGCGACGTGCTGACCGTATCGGTGTTCGGCGAAGTGCCCGAGGTCGATATCACGGGCATCACAAAGGGCCGCGGCTTTGCCGGCGTGATGAAACGCTGGGGCTTCGGCGGCGGCCCTGCGTCGCACGGCTGCTCGAAACGCCACCGGTCGCCAGGCTCGATCGGCTGCGCGGCCACGCCTGACAAGGCCGTGGTCAAGGGCAAGAAGATGCCCGGCCACATGGGCTGCCGGCGCCGCACCGTGCGCAATATGCACGTCGTTGGAGTCGACGAGGAGCGCTCGCTGCTGCTCGTGAAGGGCTCCGTGCCCGGGCCCAACGGCGGTATCGTGACGATCCGCGAAAGCAAAGTCCTGAGTGCCCAGAAATGATCAACGTGACCATCCATAATCGCGACGGCGCCGAGGTCGGCGCACTCGAAGTCGACGAGGCGAAGCTCGGCGGCCAAGTGCACCGACAAGCGCTCCGCGAGGCCGTGCTCATGCATCAGGCCCGCGCCCGCGTGGGCACTGCGGCGGCCAAGACGCGGCGCCAAGTGAGCGGATCAGGGCGCAAGCTCTACCGCCAGAAGGGCACGGGCAACGCCCGGCCCGGCGACAAGAAGTCGCCCGTGCGCCGCGGCGGCGGCGCGGCCCACGGCCCCAAGCCACGCGACTACTCGTACTCGATCCCGAAGAAGGTGCGCCGCCGAGCCATCCAGTCGGCCCTGCTCGCCAAGCTTCAGGATGGCGAGGTGGTCGTGGTCGAGTCTATGGCCTTGCCCGAGGCCAAGACGCGGCACGTGGCCGAGATGCTGAAGAACCTCGGCATTGCCACCTCTTGCCTGATCGTGACGCCTGAGCTGGACCTAGGCGTCTACCGGGCCAGCCGCAACATCCCCGGCGTGGCCGTGCTGCCGGCGTCGGATCTTAACGCTTACGATCTGGTGGTGAAGGCCCGCGTGCTGATGGCCAAAGATGCCCTGGCTCGCGTACTTGGAGACTGACGATGGACCCCTATCGCGTCATTATGCGCCCCCTGCACAATGAGAAGAGCGTGCGCGACACGGAGACGCAGAACGCGTATCACTTCGAAGTCGACCCCCTGGCGACGAAGACCGATATTCGCGAAGCGATTGAGAAGATCTTCGAGGTCGCAGTGGCTCAAGTGCGCACGCTGAAGCGGCACGGCAAAAAGCGCCGCGCCCGCGCCCGCACCGTGCATACGCGCACGTGGAAAAAGGCCATTGTGACTCTCGCCGAGGGCGAGAGCATCGACCTCGGATACTAGCTGCTGAGCCCGCGCCCAGCGAGAACCGAAAGCAGAGAAGAGCAGGACCATGCCTGTCAAGAGATGTAAGCCCACCAGCGCTGGACGCCGGCATCGGCGCATCGCCGACTTCTCCGACATTACCACGACGAAGCCGTGCAAGGCCCTGCTGGCGCCCATCAAGAAGAAGGGCGGCCGCAACAACCAAGGCAAGATCACGGCGCGCCATCGTGGCGGCGGACACAAGCGCCGCTACCGTATCATCGACTTCAAGCGCAACAAGCTCGACGTCCCCGCTAAGGTCGCCACCATCGAGTACGACCCCAACCGGAGCGCACGGATCGCCCTGCTGCACTATGCGGACGGCGAGAAACGGTACATCCTCGCTCCCCTGGGCCTTGAGGTCGGTGATGAGATCACGGCGTCGCAGAGCAAGATCGACCCTCGGCCGGGCAACTGCATGCCCATCCGCCACATCCCGCTTGGCATGCCCGTGCACAACATCGAGTTGAAGCTAGGCAAAGGCGGCCAGGTGGCTCGGTCGGCCGGCATCTCGGCCTACATCTCGGGCAAAGAAGGCAAGCTTGCGCACATTACCATGCCTTCTGGCGAGATTCGGCTGGTGAACCAAGACTGCGTCGCGACCGTGGGCCAGGTCGGCAACGCCGACCACCAGCACGTGCGCGGCGGCAAGGCTGGCCGCACCCGCTGGCTGGGCCGGCGCCCCAAAGTTCGCGGCTCGGCCATGAACCCGGTGGCGCACCCCATGGGCGGCGGCGAAGGCCGTCGCTCCGGAGGCCTCCACCCCAAAGGTCCTACGGGCGTGTTGTCCAAAGGCGGCAAGACCCGCAAGAAACGCAACCCGACGAACCGATTTATCGTCCGCCGGAGGCGCCGTCGGCGCTAGCGCCTTCGTTCAGTTGAGAGAGGTCCTGCAATGGGACGTTCCGTCAAAAAAGGCCCCTACGTCGTTCCGAAGCTTCTGCGCCGCGTGATGGAGCAGAAGGACACGAACTCTAGCGAGCCCATCCGCACGTGGGCCCGCGCCTGCACGATCGTGCCCGAATTTGTATCCCACACGTTCATGGTGCACAACGGCAAGCAGTTCCTAAAAGTGTTCGTGACGGAAGACATGGTGGGCCACAAGTTGGGCGAGTTTGCGCCCACGCGGATTTTCCGCGGCCACACGATGCGCAAGGAAGCAGCGAGCCGCTAAGGCCAACGGCCGCGCCGCGCGCGGCCGAGTCTGCGGAGTGGAAACATGGATTTCAAAGTTACCCATCGGTTTGCCCGCATGTCGCCACAAAAGGCGCGCCTGGTCGTAGACACGATCCGGCGCCAGACGGTGGACGACGCGCTGCAAATCTTGCGACGCACGCCCAAGCGCGCCGCGTCTGCCATCGACAAAGTGCTTCGGTCCGCGATCGCCAATGCGTCTGAACGGGGCGATGCGGACAACGAAGGACTTTATGTGTCCGCGGCGTACGTGGACGACGGCCCGCGGCTGCGCCGAGGGCGGCCTGGCCCGCGTGGCATGTACAAGCCGTTTCGAAAGCTCACGTGCCACATCACCGTTGTGGTCTCGTCGGAGGAAGAGGAAGAGTAGCATGGGCCAGAAGATCAGACCCACTGGACTGCGAATCGGCATTACCGAGAACTGGCGCTCCCGCTGGTACGCGGACAAGAAGCACTTCGGCAAACTGCTCGTCGAAGACTTCAAGATTCGCCGATACCTCCAGGACCACTACAAGTTCGCGGGCATTCCCAAGGTGGAGATCGAGCGCACCGGCGAAGAAGTGCGCCTCATCCTGCACTGTGCCCGCCCCGGCATCATCATCGGCCGCAAGGGCCAGGAAGTCGAGCGGCTCCGCAATACGCTCGAAGACCTTGTGGGCCGCCCCGTGAACGTCGACATCAAGGAAGTGTCCAAGCCTGAGTTGAGCGCCCAACTCGTGGCGCAGAGCGTGGCCGAGCAGCTCGAAAAGCGCTCGTCCTTCCGGCGCACGATCAAACGGTCTGCCGAGGCGACCATGCAGGCCGGCGCCATGGGCGTGAAGATTCAAGTGTCGGGCCGACTCGGCGGGTCGGAAATGTCCCGCAGCGAGTACACCCTCATGGGGAGCATTCCGCTGCACACGCTCTCCGCGAACATTGACTACGGTTTTATCGAGGCCAAGACGAACTACGGCCACATCGGCGTGAAGTGTTGGATTAACAAAGAAATCGAGGAGATCGAAGATGCCCCTAATGCCCAAGAGGGTCAAGTTCCGCAAGTCCAAGCGGGGCAAAATTAAGGGCAAGGCCAGCCGCGGCAACACCGTGGCCTTTGGCGACTTTGGCCTCCAGGCGCTCGAACCCGGATGGGTGACGGCCCGGCAGATCGAGTCCGGCCGCATCACCGCCAGCCACTTCCTGCGCCGAGAGGGCAAGCTCTGGATCCGCGTCTTTCCCTGGAAACCTGTCAGCTCCAAGCCCTTGGAAACCCGTATGGGCAAGGGCAAGGGCGAGGTCGATTTCTGGACCGCGGTGGTGAAGCCTGGCACAATCCTCTACGAACTCGGCGGCGTGAACGAAGCGATGGCGAGGCAGGCCTTTAACCGCATGGCCCACAAGCTCAGCGTGCGATGCCGAATGGTCGCCCGGAGTCACAAGGTATGAAGACCTCCGAACTCAGAGAACGCACCAACGAAGAATTGGCCGACGAACTCGACGCGTCCAAGCGCGAGTTGTTCAATCGCCGGTTCCAGTGGCAGACAGAGGAAACGTCGAACCCCGCGCAGTACGGCAAGCTCCGCCGGGACATCGCCCGCATCCTCACGGTCCTCAACGAGCGCAAGCTCGACATCAATTCAGATATCGATACGCAGAAGCCCCAGGAAAAGGCTGACGCGGCTGAGCTATAGGCCCGCGCCCCCTGTGGCGCCACTTTATCGTGACAACATCGATGGCAACACGTGGCAAACGAAAGGTCGTGACCGGCAAGGTCGTGAGCGACAAGATGAACAAAACCATCTCTGTGCGCGTCGACCGCCTGGTGAAGCACCCGCTTTATGGGAAATACGTGAAGCGATGGACGGTCTACAAGGCCCATGACGAGCAGAACGACGCCCACGAGGGCGATACCGTGGAGATCATGGAGACCCGGCCGCTGAGCAAGAGCAAGCGGTGGCGCCTGGTGCAGATCGTCGAAAGAAACCCCCACGGCATCGCGCCCGCACAGGCCACGATCGGAGAATAGTGCGATGATTCAGATGCAGACTATGCTCGATGTGGCCGACAACACCGGCGCGAAGCAAGCCCAGTGCATCAAGGTGCCCGGCTCCACCGGCCACAAGATTGCCCGCCTAGGCGACGTGATCGTGGCCTCGGTCAAGAAAGCTCTGCCCGGCGCCGACGTGAAACCCGGCGACATTGTCAAGGGCGTGATCGTCCGCAGCCGTCAGCCTGTGCGCCGGGCCGACGGGTCGTTCATCCGGTTCGACCGCAACGCCATGGTTATCATTGACGACGATGGCAACCCCCGCGGCACGCGCATTTTCGGCGCGGTGGCCCGCGAGTTGAGAGAGAAGAACTACACCCGCATCGTGTCCCTCGCGACCGAGGTTGTGTAGCGGACACTTTCGGAGCACATGTGCCATGCACGTTCGGCGAAACGACGAAGTTCGAGTCATCAACGGCGACCACAAAGGTGAGACCGGCCGCGTCCTCGACGTGGACACCAAGAAGGGCCGGATCTTTGTCGAGGGCGTCAACCAAGTGTACAAACACGTGCGACGCAGCCAAGAGAACCCTCAAGGCGGCCGTATCCAGAAGGAAGCGTCCATCGCCGTGTCCAATGTCATGCTCGTCTGCAACAACCGCAACTGCCCCAAGACGGGCCAGCCGGTGCGAAGCCGGCAGAAGGTCGGCGACGACGGCGTGAAACGCCGCATCTGCGCCAAGTGCGGACAACCTATCGGAGCGATGTAAGCCCACCCAGCGGCAGGTTCATCATGGCCAGACTGCGACAACAATACAAAGAAGAGATCGTCCCCCAACTCATGGAAAAGTTGGGCATCACCAACCGGCTCGCGGTGCCGCGGGTCCAGAAGATCGTCATCAACTCCGGGCTTGGACGGGCCTTGGAGAATAAGCAAATCATCGAGGAAGCGGTCAAGGACATCGGCGTCATCGCCGGCCAGCGCCCGGTCGTGACCCGCGCGCGCAAATCGGTCGCCGGGTTCAAGCTTCGTGATGGCGTGCCCATTGGGTGCAAGGTCACCCTGCGCGGCGCGCGCATGTATGAGTTTCTCGACCGCCTCATCAGCCTGGTGCTGCCTCGTATCCGCGACTTCCGCGGCCTGTCGCCCAATTCGTTCGACGGCCACGGAAACTACAGCCTCGGGTTGCCCGACCAAGTCGTGTTTCCCGAGATTCTCGTGGACGATGTGCAGTTCACCATCGGCATGGACATCACCATCGTTATGTCTGGCGACTCCGACGAGCAGTCGTTCGAGTTGCTGCGTGCGTTTGGGATGCCGTTTCGGAACTAAGGAGCACCCATGGCTCGCAAGGCCCTGATTGAGAAGTGCAAGCGCAAGCAGAAGTATAAGACGCGCACGTACACCCGCTGCGAGCTATGCGGCCGGACCCGTGCGGTCTATCGCAAGTTCCACATCTGTCGCCTGTGCTTCCGGCTCTTGGCTTCCAAGGCCGAGATCCCCGGAGTGCGCAAGGCCAGTTGGTAGAGCGCCTCTGCGCCGTTACCCGCTAGGAGTATTCGGTTCTATGATGACCGACCCCATTGCCGATATGCTGACACGGATTCGGAACCAAGTCCGCATCCACGGCCAGCAAGTCGATATGCCCCATTCCCGAGTCAAGGTGGAGATTGCCCGCGTGCTCAAGGATGAGGGCTACATCACGGACTACAAAACCGTGGGCGAAGGCCCGCTCAAGAAGCTACGCGTCTACCTTAAATACGGCCCTCGCGGCGAAGACATCATCGAGTCCATTCGGCGCGTGAGTTCCCCCGGGTGCCGGGTCTACCGTGGCGTGGACGATCTGGGGCGCGTGCTCAACGGCATTGGCATCTCCATCGTGTCCACTTCACAAGGCATCTTCAGCGACCGACAGTGCCGCGCTCACAAAGTGGGCGGCGAAGTGCTGTGTGAGGTCTACTAAGCCGCAAACCCCGCGCGGGGCCGCGCGCCCCGCCAGAGTTAGGTTGGCCATGTCACGAATCGGAAAAACCCCCATCCCTGTTCCCGATGGCGTCGACGTCAAGATCGATGGCTCCACCATCGACGTCAAGGGCAAACTGGGCTCTATGAGCCGGACCGTGAACCCCGGAATCTCCGTGGTGTTCGACGAAGGCGAAAAACAACTGCGCGTTGATCGCGCACGCGACACTCGCGACATGCGGGCGCTGCACGGGCTCAACCGCGCCCTCATCGCCAACATGATCAAGGGCGTGTCTGAGGGCTTCGCCAAGAACCTTGAAGTCCATGGCACCGGCTACCAAGTACAACTTCAAGGCAAGAAGCTCGTGCTGCGCGTGGGCTACAGCCACCAGGTCGAGATGGACATCCCCGACGGCCTCGAAGTCGAGATCAAGACCCCGTCGAACCCGGGCCTATTCACCGTCAAAGGCTACGACCGGCACGCGTTGGGCCAGTTCTGCGCCAACGTGCGCGCTGTGCGCCCGCCCGAGCCCTACAAGGGCAAAGGCATTCGATACGCGGACGAAATCGTGCGCCGCAAGGCAGGCAAGGCCCTCGTGGGCAGCGCCTAGTAACGGCCCAAACCGACGAGGTTAAGGTAGGCGGAAATGGACCCCAACAAGAAGAAAACAAAACTCAGAACCAAGCGCATCAGGCGTGTCCGAGGCCGTATCCACGGCACCCCCGAACGCCCGCGCTTGAGCGTGTGCCGAAGCCTGCGCCATATCAGCGCACAACTCATCGACGACGCTAACGGCCGCACCATCGTGGCCCTGTCGTCGCAGTCCCCCGAACTCCGCGGCGAAATGCCCTATTGGGGCAACGCCAAAGCCGCGGCCCTGCTCGGAAAAGTGTTCGGCGAAAAGGCTAAGAGCCAAGGCATTAGCCTCGTCGCCTTCGACCGCGGCCCCTACAAGTTCCACGGCCGCGTCAAGGCGTTCGCCGACGCAGCCCGGGAAGCCGGACTCAAGTTCTAACGGAGATTCTCAGGTGGCCGAAGCTGAACGCCAAGACCAGTCAACACAGAACACGCAGCAAGACCGCCGCGGCGGCGCCGGTGGCCGCGGACGCGGCCGCGGACCCGGCGGCGGGCCCGGACGCGGACGCGGGCCTGGGCGCGGGCGCGGGCCTGGACGCGGCCGAGGAGGCCGGCGAGATGATCGCGATCGCGAGGCTCCGGAGTTCGAGGAGACGACCGTCCACATCAACCGGTGCGCGACCGTCACCAAGGGCGGGCGCACGTTCAGCTTCAGCGCGCTCGTCGTAGTCGGCGACAAGAAGGGCCGCGTGGGCTTCGGATTCGGAAAAGCCCTTGAAGTGCCCATGGCTATCGAGAAGGCCACGAAAGAGGCCCGGCGAAACATGACAACCCTGCCCCTGGCCGGCCACACGCTCGTCCACGAGGTCACGGGCCGCTACTGCAGCTCGAAGGTCTTCATGAAGCCGGCCTCGCCCGGCACCGGCATCATCGCGAGCGCGCCGGTGCGTGCGGTCATGGAAGCCCTCGGTGTGCACGACGTGCTGACCAAGTGCAACGGCAGCCCCAACCCGATCAACGTGGTAAAAGCCGTCATGCAGGGCCTGGCCTCGGTGCGCACACCCGAGACGATCGCGGCCCTGAGAGGAGTCGAACTCGAATGAATATCCCGAAAGCTGTCGCATTGACGACGCCGCGCAAGCGCCGCAAGCGCGTAGGCCGTGGCTATGGGTCCGGCAACGGCGTCACGGCCGGCCGCGGCACCAAGGGCTATGGATCCCGATCCGGCTCGAAACTTCGCCTCGGGTTCGAGGGCGGACAGATGCCCCTGTTCCGGCGCCTGCCTAAGCGCGGGTTCAACAACGCCAACTTCACCACCGATTACGCGGTCGTGAACGTGGCCGCGCTCAACGCATTCGACGACGGTGCGACCGTTGACGTGGCCAAGCTGCGTGACATCGGCCTTGCCCGGCCCAAGACGCTTCCCGTGAAGATCCTCGGCAACGGCGACCTCGAGCGCAAGCTTGTGGTCGAAGCCCACAAGTTCTCCAAGTCGGCCATGGAGAAGATTGCCGCGGCCGGCGGCGAAGCCAAGGAGATGTCCCCGCAGGGCGCGGCTGAATCATGATCGATCAGATTGCCAAGTTTGGCAGTGTTTTCCGCGTGCCCGAGCTGCGCCGGAAGATCCTCATCACCGTGGGCCTTCTGGCGCTTTGCCGCGTTGGGGTCTACGTGCCCATTCCCGGCGTGGACACCGGGGTGCTGCACGACCTGTTCAACAAGGCCACGCAGGACGGCGGCGTGGGCCGCGTGCTCGGCTTGGTCAACATGTTCGCCGGCGGCGCGCTCGCGCGTGCGGCCGTCTTTGGCCTGGGCATCATGCCCTACATCAGCGCGTCGATCATCTTCCAACTGCTGTGCAGCGTCATTCCCGCGCTCGAACAGCTCCAGAAGGAAGGCGAAGCCGGCCGCAAGAAAATCAACCAGTACACCCGATACGCCACGGTCGTGCTGTGCTTCTTCCAAGCTTTCGTCATGACTCGCGGCCTGTACCGATTCGAGGGCGTGGTGCCCGACCACATCCGAGGCGCGGGCTTCCAACTCCACGCGGCGATCATGCTCACCACGGGCACGATGCTCCTCATGTGGATTGGCGAGCAGGTCGATGAATTCGGCATCGGCAGCGGCATCTCGTTGATCATCATGGTCAACATCATCGACCGCCTGCCGCTGGCGCTCACTCAAATCCTGCAAAACGCCACGTGGTCGCTCAGCCCGGCCCCGCATGAGATTGGCCCCGTGCGCATTCTCTTGCTCTTTGCCTTCTTCCTCGCGATCGTGGTCGGCGTGATCTTCATCACACAAGGCCAACGCCGCATCCCGATCCAGCAGGCCAAACACACACGCGGGCGCCGCGTCTACGGCGGCCAGCGCCACTTCCTGCCGCTCAAGGTCAACCAATCCGGCGTCATGCCGATCATCTTCGCACAGTCGATCCTCATTTTCCCGGGAGCCATCGCCAACGGCATTCGCGGCCAAGTCGACAAGGAGAGCTTCATGTACATGATCTCGTCGGCCGTCGCCGACAGCCTGCGCCCAGGCGAGTTCGTGTATACCCTCACCTACATTGGCTTCATATTTCTCTTTTGCTACTTCTGGACCGCCATCACCTTCAACCCGACCGACATGGCCAACAATATGAAGGACCACGGGAGCTTCATCCCTGGCATCCGGCCCGGTCGGCGCACCGCGGAATACCTTGAAAACATTCTGACTCGTATCACGCTGCCCGGCGCCGCGTTCCTGTCCGTCATCGCGCTGCTGCCGCAGATCGTGGCCTCGTCGTTGCGCGTGGGCTACACCGTGGCCGCCTTCTACGGCGGCACCGCGCTGCTCATTGTCGTCGGCGTGTGCCTGGACCTGGTGCAGCGCATTGAATCACACCTGGTCATGCGACATCGTGGCGGCTTCCTCAGCAGTGGCCGCATCCGAGGAAGACGAAGATGAACCTCGTACTCCTAGGCCCCCCTGGGGCAGGCAAAGGCACGCAAGCCGCCGCCATCATCGACCGCTTCAGCATCCCCCACATCTCCACGGGCGACATGCTGCGCGCGGCGGTCGCCAAGGGCACCGACGTCGGCCTCAAGGCCAAGGCCATTATGGATGCCGGCGAACTGGTGCCCGACGAGGTCGTGTGCGAGATTGTCCGCGAGCGCCTCGGCGAGGACGACTGCGCCAAGGGCTTCCTGCTCGATGGTTTCCCGCGCACCGTGGTGCAAGCCGAGGCCCTCGACGGCATCCTGGCCGACATGGGCAAGGCCTTGGACAAGGTTGTGTGCTACGAAGTCGCCGACAACGTAGTCGTAGAGCGTCTGAGCGGCCGGCGCATGTGCAAGCAGTGCAACGCCGGCTACCACGTGCTGTTCCTGCCGCCCAAGCGGGAAGGTATCTGTGACAAGTGTGGCGGCGAGCTGTATCAGCGCGACGACGACCAAGAAGCAACTATCCGCGAGCGCCTCAGCGTCTACCACCGGCAGACGTCGCCGCTCGTGGCCTACTACGAGAATATGGGCAACTTGGTGCGCATCGACGCGGCCGGCGATATTGACGCCATTCGCGATGCCACCCTGCAAGCCCTGTCCTGAGCGCCGCTCGGCGTGAGGCCGTTGCGGTGATCAAGGCCAAGTCGAAACGTGAGATCGAGCGCATGAGGGCGGCCGGCGCCATCGTCGCCGACTGCCTGCGGCTTATGGCCGACATGGCTCGGCCAGGCGTAACGACCGCGGCGCTCGACGCCGCGGCCGCCAAGTTCATCAAGAGCCAAGGCGGCAAGCCCGAATTCAGAGGTTACCGAGGTTACCCCCGCAGCATCTGTGCGTCCATCAACGAGGAAGTCGTGCACGGCATCCCCGATGGCCGCGTGCTGAAAGAGGGAGACCTGCTCAGCATTGACGTAGGCGTGCGGTACCGCAAGTTTGTCGCGGACGCGGCCATATCGGTCGGCATCGGCAAGATGTCGCCTGCCGCGGAACGCCTCATGCGCGTGTGCCGCGAGTCGCGTGACGTGGCAGTGGAATCGCTCGTGCCCGGCATGATGCTCTCGGAGCTGTGCGGGACAATCCAACGCTACGTTGAGAAGCACGGCTACTCGGTCGTGCGCAAATACACCGGCCACGGGATTGGCCGGGACATGCACGAGGACCCGCAGATTCCCAACTTTGTGAGCCCGGACCTGCTCAAGGCCGACGTGCCGCTGCCCGCGGGCGCCACGCTTGCCATTGAGCCCATGGTCAACGCTGGCGGCTATGAAACCAAAGTGCTGCGCAACAAGTGGACGGTGGTCACCAAGGACCGCAGCCTCTCTGCGCACTACGAACACACCGTGGCCATTACAGACCGTGGCCCTGATATCCTGACGCTCTAGTTGGCGCGTGCAGGGCGGACCCCTGCTGGCGCGCCTGGCGTCACTGGTTTGGCTGGAGTTGTATTCGATGCCGAAGGAAGACTCGATACGAGTCGAAGCCGAGGTCAAAGAGGCCCTGCCCAACGCCATGTTTAAGGTGGTGTTGGAGAACGGGCACGAGGTGCTGGCCCACGTGTCGGGCAAGATGCGGATGCACTACATCCGCATTCTGCCGGGCGATACCGTGACCGTGGAGCTGTCGCCGTACGACCTCACCAAAGGGCGCATCGTCTACCGAAGCTAGGCCAGCCCTGCGCTGGTTGAACGCTATGTGCCCCCGGCCGCGCGCCCCTTGGCGCGTGCGCGGTTGGGTATGGAAATAGGTGAGCTGTTATGAAAGTCAAGTCCTCTGTACGCCGCATCTGTGAGAACTGCAAGATCATTCGGCGCAAAGGCGTCGTTCGCGTGATCTGCATCAACCCTCGCCACAAACAACGGCAAGGCTCTTCCGGCCACGACACGCCGGGCTAAGGAGATTCGGTGGTAGGAGCTGCGTGTTTGATGCCAGGCTCGCGCCTTGCCAGACACTCAGCCCCATTGCCCCACTTGGAGTAACGCTATGCCACGTCTACTGGGTGTCGATATCCCCAACGACAAGCGCATCATCATTTCGCTGCAGTACATCCACGGTATTGGACAGTATACGTCCGAGCAGATCCTCAAGGCCACCGGCATAGAGCCGGACAAGCGCGGCAAGGATTTGAGCGAGGACGAGTTGAGCACGCTGGCGTCGCACATCGAGCAGAACTACATGATCGAAGGCCATCTGCGCCGCGTCGAGGCGCAGAACATTGCTCGGCTGCGCGACATCAACTGCTACCGCGGCCTGCGCCACCGGCGCGGCCTGCCCGTGCGCGGCCAGCGCACCCGGACCAATGCTCGCACCCGCAAGGGCAAGAAGAAGACCGTGGCCGGCAAGAAGAGCGTCAAGGACTTGACGTAAGCCGCCACGCACTGAGCCCCCGACCCGTGGACCACAAGGCCATCCAGGATCTGTTGCTTGGCTCGCCGGAGCTGATGCAGCAGATCGGCCTTCTGACCCGGTCAGGCAACCTCGACCGGCGCAAGGTGAAGAAGCTCACCGAAGTCGCCGGATTCGTCGAACACATACTCAGGATTTTGCCCGACCTGCCCGACGACCGCGAACGCGTCATCCTCGAATGCAGTTGCGGCAAATCCTACCTGAGCTTGGTGCTGGACCACGTCCTCCGAGAGCGCTTCGGCCGTGCCGAACGGTTCATCGGAGTCGACTTCAACCCCAAGCTGGTCGAGCGGTGTGCCTGCGTGGCCGCCGCGCTCGGCCGAGACAACCTAGAGTTCCATTGCAGCCGGACGATCGAATATGAACCCGATCGCCCAATCGATCTGACCCTGGCGCTGCACGCCTGCGACACGGCCACCGACGAAGCCATCGCCAAAGGCGTGCAAGCCGGTTCGGCCTACATCATGGTCGTGCCCTGCTGCCAGAACCAGATCCGAGGCCAGGTCAAGACGGGCCACCCGCTCACGGCGATGACCGAGTTCGGGCCGATCCGCTACCACCTGGCCAATCTGCTCACCGAGGCGCTTCGGGCGACCATCCTCCGAGGCGCCGGGTACGATGTGTCCATGGACGAGATCGTGCCGCCCACGGTGACGCCGAAGAACATCTTGATCCGGGCCCGCAAGATCAAACGGACTCCCCGGCGCGGCATCGAAGACTACCGACAACTACAGGAATTCTTCCAGGTCAAACCCAAGCTCGCGCAACTGCTGCCTGACGTGGTGGCCGCAGCGCCCAAGAAATGATCCCCCGCTTGGGTTCGCACCTTTTAGGAGTATCTCATGGCGAAGCGAAGTGGCAAACGCAAAGTGAGGCGATCGGTCACCAAGGCCATCGTCCACGTCCGCGCTAGCTTCAACAATACGTACATCAACGTGACCGACATGAACGGCGAAACGCTCTGTTGGGACTCGGCCGGCACGATCGGCTTCAAGGGCTCCCGAAAGAGCACGCCGTTCGCGGCGCAACGCGCGGCCGAAAACGTGGCCCAGAAGGCCGTCAAGTTCGGCGTGCGCGAGGTCGAGGTCAAGATCAATGGCCCGGGCTCGGGCCGCGAGTCGGCCATCACCGCGCTTCAAGATGCCGGGCTTGCGATCCGCGCGATCGAAGACGTGACGCCGTTGGCGCACAACGGTTGCCGGCCCCGGAAGAAGCGCCGCGTCTAATGCATGCAACCCTGGCCGGCGGCCTACGCCAGCGCCGGCCAGGCGAAGACGATTCTACAGGAGTCTGACATGGCGAGAACCACAGGGCCCAAGTGCAAGCTCTGCCGTCGCGAGGGCATGAAGCTCTTCCTCAAGGGCAGTCGCTGCGAAACCGTCAAGTGCGGCCTTGCAAAGAAAGAATATGCGCCTGGCCAACACACTTGGCGCCGACGAAGCAAGGTCTCCGAGTACGCCACGCACCTTCGCGAAAAGCAGAAGGTCAAGCGTTACTACGGCGTGTTTGAGCGCCAGTTCAGGCGCTACTTCGACCTGGCCGAGCGCCAGAAGGGCAACACCGGCGAGAACCTGCTCATCCTGCTCGAACGCCGCCTCGATAACGCGGTCTTCTGTGCCGGCTTCGGCCTGTCGCGCGCCAGCGCGCGGCAACTCATCCGGCACGGCCACATTGCGGTCAACGGCAGGAAGGTCAACGTGCCCTCGTTCAGCGTGCGCCCAGGCGATGTGATTACTCCGCTGCACGCGGCCCAAGACGCCCCGCTCATCAAAGGCAACCTCGAGCTGAGCCGCGGCCGCACCATCCCTCCGTGGCTCGAAGTCCAGGACGAGCCGCCGGCCATCTCGGTGGCCAGCCTGCCCACCCGTGAGCAGGTCGAGTTGGAAGTCGAAGAACTGCTTGTCGTCGAGTTCTGTTCGAGATAGGGCCGACGGCCTTTTTCACCTCCAGGCCGGCAACGGCCTGTTTCATGTCAAGACATCCCCCGGCGCCCGGCCTTGCGCCTGCGTTGGACACTCTCTCCTCTTGTTATAGGAGGCGGATAAATGCGAGTTCGGTGGCGCGGTCTCGAACTACCTATGCGCGTGGTCTGCGATCAAGATTCGCTGACCCCCACCTACGGCCTCTTCACGGCCGAGCCGTTCGAGCGCGGTTTCGGCACAACCATTGGCAACAGTCTCCGGCGAATCTTGTTGTCCTCTATCGAGGGCAGCGCGGTCGCTTGGGTCAAGATCAAAGGCGTGCAGCATGAGTTTTCCACCATTCCCGGCGTGGTGGAAGACGTGACCGAAATCATGCTCAACATCAAGCAACTCAATATCAAGCTCCACACGGAAGATCCTCGTATCGTCAAGATCGAGAAAAAGAAAGCGGGCGCCGTGACAGCGGCGGACATCCAGGCCGACGCCAACGTGGAAATCGTCGACCCCGAACAGCACATCGCCTTGCTGACCGAGGACACCGACTTCTCGGCCGAGATGGAAGTGCGGCGCGGCCGCGGCTATGTGACCGCAGAAGAGAACGCGGACGAGGATCAAGTGATCGGCGTCATCCCCGTGGATTCCCTCTTCTCGCCCGTGCGCCGCGTGCGCTACCGCACCGAGGACACCCGCGTGGGCCAGAAGACGAACTACGACCGCCTGGTCATGGAGATTTGGACCAACGGCATCGTCGAGCCCGAAATGGCCCTCGTCGAGGCGTCCAAAATCCTGCGCAAACACCTCAACCCGTTTGTCCACTACTTCGAGATCGGCGACGAACTTCCGCCCGTCGAGCAGAAGGCCGTCACCGGCGTGCAGGCCCTCCTCGAAGGCCTCCAGCCTGTGGAAGACGAGCGCCTCAGCCGGCCCGTGGCCGAACTCGACCTGTCCGTGCGCGCCTCCAACTGTCTGGAAGCGGAACACATTGATACCATCGGCGACCTCGTGGCCATGAGCCCGGACGAGCTGATGAACATCAAGAACTTCGGCCGCACCTCGCTCAAAGAGATTCAGGCCCGGCTCGCCGAGATCGGCCTCTCGCTCAAGGCGGGCGAGGAAGAGACCGAAGACGAAGAAGAATAGCGAGCGTCTCCACGACGCGCGCAGCGCCCCGAGCGCCGCGCAAGCCATGCAACCCAGAAGGCACTACCATGCGACACCGTAAACGAGGCAGAAAGCTCGGGCGCAACTCGAGCCATCGCAAAGCCCTCATGCGAAACCTCGCGAACAGCCTCTTCACGTACGAGCGTATCGTCACGACACAGGAGAAGGCCAAAGAGGTCAAGCCGTTCGTCGAGAAGCTGATTACCGCCGCCAAGAAGGGCCTCGCCAAGAAGGACTCCAACCGCGCGGCCTACCTCCACGCGTACCGCCACGTGCTGTCCAAGCTCCAAAACAAGAAGGTCGTGCAGAAGATCTTCGGCGAGGGAGATTGGCGAGAGGCCGATGGCATTGCCGAGCGCTACGTGGACCGGCCAGGAGGCTACACGCGCATCCTCAAGCTCTCCGGCAGCCGCATGGGCGGCCTGAGCGGAGGCACGAGCGAAGCGCGAAAGCTCGAATACTCCCTGCCCACCATCACCCCCGAGCCCGTCGAGCGCAAGCTCAAGCTCGTGGGCAGCAACCTTGGCGACAACAGTTCTCGCGTCATGTTCGAACTTGTCTAACGTGTGGAAGCGGCCGCGGAAGAACCCGAGAGCGCCAAGCCCACCGTGAAGCCCAAAGCCAAGGAAGACGAGCCCGAAGAGCAGCAGCAAGATGCCGAGCCGGCGGCCGAGGTTGAAGAGAAGGCCGAATAGGCCCCGCCGCGCCCCTATTGACCACACAATCTCCCCCGCCTGCGCACCGCGCCGGCGGGGGTTCTTTTTGGGCCGAGTCCGCTTGCGCCGCAGCCCACTTGCCTGGTAAGAACATGTGCGCCGCGGCGCACGCGGGGGGGATTTCGATCCATCTCCAAGTTCTACACCGGAGCCTCACCATGCCCGACTGCATCTTCTGCAAGATCGTCGCCGGCGATATCCCGTCGGCCCAGGTGCTCGAAACCGACCACCTCATCGCATTCCTCGACATCGGTCCCGTCAACAAGGGCCACACCCTGCTCGTGCCCAAAGCGCATCATGAAACGCTCGCGGACGCACCGCCCGAACTCATGGCCAAGGTCGGCGAGGCCCTGCCCCAGCTCGCGGCCGCGGTCGCAGCGGCTACCGGCGCCGAAGGCTACAACCTCCACCAGAGCAACGGCGCCTGCGCGGGCCAAGTCGTGCCCCATCTGCACTTCCACATCATCCCGCGCTTCGAGGGAGACGGCTTCGTCAAACACTGGCAGCAGACAAGCTACGACGATGACGAGATGGAGAAGATGCGCGAGGCAATTGCGAGCCGGCTCGACGCGCGTTGAGCGGCCGCTCTCTCGACCTCGGTTGACTTCCGTATAGGAGCCCAGGCGCTCATCCCTCGGGATGGGATGCGAAGGATGGCCTGAGCGGCCACAAAACGAAGAGGAGATCCAATCATGGCGGCCCTCCCTCGGCCTCGCGCCGACAAGAAAATTCTCTGTATCGGGGCCGGCTACGTGGGCGGGCCAACCATGGCGATGATTGCAGCCAAATGCCCCAGGTGCGTCGTCACAGTGGTGGACATGAACGCGGAGCGGATTGCGGCGTGGCAGTCCGGTGATCCGCCGATTTACGAGCCGGGGTTGAAGGAACTGGTGGCCGGCTGTCTGGGCCGGAACCTGTTCTTCTCCACGGACATTGAGGCCGGCATTCGCGACGCGGACATCATCTTCGTGTGCGTCAACACGCCCACCAAGACCTTTGGCCACGGCGCCGGCGTGGCGGCTGATCTGCAATACTGTGAGAGTACGGCGCGACTGATCCAGGCTCACGCGGACAGCGACAAGATCGCGGTCGAGAAGAGCACGGTGCCCGTGCGCACGGCGGAGGCCGTGGAGCGCATCCTGCACTCCGGGGCCAACCCCGTCCGCTTCGAGGTGCTGTCGAACCCGGAGTTCATGGCCGAAGGTACTGCTATCGACGATCTCGCCAACCCGAGTCGCGTGCTCATCGGTGGCCGTGAGACACCGTCCGGCCGAGCCGCGGTGCAGGAGCTGGTGGCCATCTACGCCCAGTGGGTGCCGCGCGACCGCATCCTGACCATGAACGTGTGGTCCAGCGAGCTTTCGAAGCTCGCGGCCAACGCCTTCCTAGCCCAACGCATCAGTTCGATCAACAGCATCTCGGCCATCTGCGAGGCCACCGAGGCGGACGTGACGGATGTGGCCAAGGCCATCGGGATGGATCCGCGCATCGGCCCGCGCTTCCTCAACGCGAGCATCGGCTTCGGGGGGTCGTGCTTCAAAAAGGATGTGCTGAACCTTGTCTATCTTTGCGATTACTTCAACCTCCCCGAAGTGGCTGCATACTGGCGCCAAGTCGTGGAGATCAACGACCATCAGGGCGCGCGCTTTGTGCGGCGCATCGTCCACAGCATGTTCAACACGGTCGTGGGCAAGCGGGTCGCCGTGTTTGGCTTCGCATTCAAAGCCAACACCGGCGACACGCGCGAGAGTCCGGCCATCTACGCGGTGACGCGGCTCCTCGAAGAGCAGGCGGAAGTGGTGGTCACAGACCCCGAAGCTATCGACAATGCACGCCGGGACCTCGCCGCAGTCTCCGGCAAGATCGACTTCGTCGAAGACCCCTACGCCGCGGCACAAGACGCTCACGCTGTGGCGGTCATGACCGAATGGGACCTCTACCGTCACCTCGACTACGAGCGGATCTTCCACAGCATGGCCAAACCAGCCTTTGTCTTCGACGGCCGCAATATCCTGGACCACAGGCGACTCTACGGCATCGGCTTCAACGTGTTTCCCATCGGGAAGCCGGCGCTAGTCCACACCTGAGCGTGTCGCGGATCCGTAGCCGTCCGTGTTCATGAACACATGCGGATCCCTGGCCGACTCAGCGGTGGTATCGCCCGCCCCGACGCAGCATCTGCCGGTCCTGTAGCCTCTGACCCATCGGTGATCTTGTATGGACATGCACAAGCTCGGAGCCAACACCGCGAGCCTCGCCGGCTTCGCCCTGTATGATGCGATCGCCAAGCTCGCGGACCTCGGCTTCCGCACCGTCGAGTTGCTCGCGTGGGAAGGCGGCGTGCACTCGCAAGGCGA
>JAJRTI010000928.1 GCA_024278415.1 Planctomycetota bacterium
CAGGGTTGCGAGCTTCGCTCGCGAACCCTGGGCTGATATCCGGAATCCCGTTGGGATTCAGATACCCCAACACGCGGCGTTGCACGGAAGCTTTGACAGTATTCCGGTACCTGGCTGTTGTACTTGGCTGAAGTGTTACGTTTCACCAAGGATATGCCATTCGGCGTCTATTCCTCTTTGTGATCCTTTGTGTCTTGGTGTCTTGGTGGCATCCGTTTGAGTGCTTCACCCACACGAAATAGCGAGGAACCAAAAAAAGAGAGCATCCCCGTGCGGGGATGCTCTCTGTGACAGTCTGTATCTGGAACGGCGATGTCTGTCTTACGTGTCGCCCTTCGTCCGACGCCAGCGGCGCTCGCGCGAGCCGACGTACCAGTCGCGGCTGGTCTTGTCGGGCGCGTAGAACTTGACGTGGCCATCGACAAAGAGGAAGTTGCGGCCCGTCTTGTGTGGCTGTATGCCGCCGGGGCAGTCGGGCCGGCCTTGGTTGATGTTGTACGTCGAGCCATCTCTGCGCGTGCCCACCCAGTCGCCGTTGGGCCCGCCATCGAGGCTCGTCGAGTACTTGCCCGTGGCGGCGATGGGATGGCCGGGGCCATAGGAGTAAGCGAAGAACCACGGCCCTGGCCGCGTGCGGTGGCCCAGCATGCTCACGACTTCCTGCGCACCCTTGATCGCGGTCGTCTTGCTTCGCCAAATGTTTGTGTTCATCGCGTAATCCGCGTTGAACGTATCACGGCGGTAGGCGGTGAGGCCGTACTGCGTGATGCGGCTCGTGCGAGGGCGCCCGGGATCTCGAAAGACCTGCGTGCCTTCCGTGTAAGGCGTATAGAGTTCATACCAGTTGTAGCTGAAGCAGCCTCGGGCGCTGTTCGCCGCCGGGTGCCAACACAGATAATCGCTGTTGTCCGAAGCGTACATGTACATCGCCAACCCGATGTTCTTCAGGTTGGACTGGCAACCCGCCGTCTTCGCTCTCGTCCGAGCATTGTTGAGCACAGGCAGCAACATGCCAGCGAGCAAAGCAATGATCGCGACGACCACGAGCAACTCGACCAGGGTGAATGCGCGTCTGGACACAGTGCGACTCCTCAACTCTTACAACAATCCGGGTGGCGGGGTGTTACCGGCCGGCTCGAAGTGTCCGGCCAATGGGCGGGGCATATGCGCGTACGTCATGCTGAGCGTACAACGGTGGCAAGGTAGTCTTACATGATACTACGATCTGACGGCCAAGATCAAGCGAAAACTTCTCCGCCGCCGCGCTCGCGATCTTGACGAGCCCCTCTCAGAAGGCGTTTCGTGCCGCAGGCCTGAGGATTTGGCGCCCCAAGGCGGTGCGCGGAAGTCTCGGCTACGGGGCCAGTTTCTCGATCGCAGCGATCACCTCGCGCTTGAGTTGCCCCGCGTCGTAGCCCTGGGGCGGCTGGCGCTGGTCCAACTTCACGCTCGACTCCAGGCGGCCGAGCAACGCTTCGGCCTGAGCGACGGCTCCGCCCCGCTTGCCCTCCGTGCGCCGCGCTTGGGCGACTCGCCAGAGCGTGTTGTAGAGGTAAAAATCGTCCGCCCCCTCGCGGCAGCGCTCGAAGTGGATCGTGGGGTAAATCGCGTCGCGGCCGTAGCAGATCATAGCCGTGTCCGGCTCGCGGCCATCGAGGTCGAAGAACTGGTACCCGTGCAAGATGTTCAAGTGCCACTGCCACCGCGCGCGCACGCCCTTGCGATACTCGCTCCATTGGTAGAGCCCGAACGAGTAACGCGTGCGGCCCTGGTTGTAGATGTGCACCTCCTTGCCGAGCCGCCGCGCTTCGGCCATGACCGACGCGTCGTGCCGGTTGAGGCTGTTGATGTCGAGCGCCTCGAAGAAGCGTTGGTGCCAGTAGAGCATGTCGGCCCGGCTCTTGGGCCGCGAACGGAAGTGCACGCTGTAGCTGCCGCTCGTGCGCACGGTCTTGGGGAACGCGGCGCTCACCTTCGCCATCATGCGCATGAACGGCAACTCGCGCTCGGCTCGCTCGCGCACGCGCGTCTCGTCGCACATCGCGTAAAAGATCGTGGGCCAGCCCGCGGCGCGCGCGTGCGCGTCGACCGCGCGCCACGCGCGCATGAGCGCCTCCTCGTACGGCAAGCCGCTCTGCTTCTCCACGGCCGCGCCGGGCCGGCCCTTCTCGTAGCGGCCGTGGAGGCCGTTGAACCGCGCGCCGCCGTATCCGTTGAGCGGCCGCGTGAAGCCGTGCTTGCGCAACAGCGCGAAGAAGCGGTCCATGTCGCCGAAGTCGATCACCGGCTCGCCATCGCGCCAGCCCTTGAGCCGCCAGCTCGGCCCGCCGGACACCGCGTTCATGCCGTGCTCACGCAGCAAGACCAGCGTCTCCTCGAGCACGTCCCAACGCTGCGCATCGGGAATGAGCCGCGGAGGCATGAGGCCGAAAAAGCCCATGAGGAAGTCGGTCTCGCGGTCGAGCACGACCGGGCTCACCGTAAGCCGAAGCGGCACGCGCAGCACCGCGTCGCCGTTGGCTTGCTTGATCGTCAGGCGCCCGCGATACTCGCCCGGCTTGGCGTCCTCTGGCACGCGGACCGTCACCACGATCTCACGCGTCACGGAGGCCGGCAGCGAGACTTTAGCCGCGTCGCGCAGCGTGTGCGGCATGATGCGATAGGCGATGGTGTTGAAGCCGCGGGAGGTGTTGTACCACACCACCTGCACCTTCGCGTCGAGCTTGCCGGGGCCGGTGAAAGGGTCGAGCACAAGATCGCATTCGCCGAAGTCGCGGGACGGACGCACCGCGAGGCACAGGGGCTCGTACTCGCCGCGCACCGCCACGCCGGACAGCTCCAGCGCCTCGGGCGTGTCCACCGGCGGATCGAGCGGCATGCCCGGCACAACGGTGTGCTCGATGTTCATGGGAGACGCCACCAAGCCAGCCTCCTGCCAGGCAGGTTTTGTGCGGCGTTTGCGCGGAATCGGCTTGTCCAGACAAACGGCCTTGCGCCGGAACTCCTTGGCCAACTTGTCGAATTGATCCTCCACCCACGCGCCTGCCGGCCCATCCTCCGCGCTGTAGACGACGAGCGCCGCGACTTTGCTGCCCCACGCGCGGTCGGCCTCGAAGCGCAGCGTGAGGCCGTTGCGGCCGGCGTGGGCCTCGAACCTCGCCGGCTTCGCGAGTTCCGCCGCCATGTACGTGTCCCACAGGTCCACGCCCACGGGCTCGACATTCTCGAAGCGATAGAGCGCGTGCGCCGGGCCGTCGGGCCGCGACTCGCTCCAGGCCAGCTTGCCGTTGGCGAGGATGCGGCGCTCCCGCTGCATCGCCTGCTCGCCGCCCCAATAGCCGCTGTTCTCGTAGAACACGACCACCTTGTACCGGCCGGGTGGAACGTCGATGTGGAAGTTGTAGCGTCTGGCTTCGCAAAAGTCTTGGAGGAGCATCGTGCCGAAGGTGGTGTCGCGCGCGGCTCCCTTCCACGGCGCGCCTCCACGCGGCCCCCAGCCGTAGCCTTGCTTGGCCGTGTAGCGCGTTTGGTGCGAGACCGGCGTCCAGCCCAGCATGACCGACTGGCTGGGCGGGCCGAAGTCGAACGCCCACACGCCGGCGGGCCGGCTCGTCTTGACGAACCGCAGGTTGTCGATGATGATCCGGCCAGCGGCGCCCTTGCGGCCGAACCCGAAATCCACGCGCACGATGCGGTCGGGATCAATGTTCCGCTTGATGTCGTTGTTCCGGCTGCCGGCCTCTCCGCGGTAGAGCCCGCGCACCGGGATGACCCACTGCGTCTGCCCAGGGGCGAAAGTGGCGCGGCCGTTGTGCCGGTTCCAATACGTGCGTCCCTTCTGCTCCCACGCTTCATCCGCAACGAGCACGTAGCCCGGGATCGGCGCATCGCCGGGATTGAACACATCGAGCACGAGCGCGTCGTACTGGGACCAGTCCCGCGGCACGCGGCGCCAGTAGATGTAGCCGGGCTGATACCGGCCTTTGGGGTCGAACGTAATCTCCAGCGCGCGCCGGCCCTGTGTCACTCCCTCCGCCACCAGCTTGGGCGAGCCGGCGGTGAAGTCCCACATCTTGACCGCGGCCGCGTCCTCGAAGTCGCACAGGACGCGCGACTCCCCCGCGTGCGCCTGCCCAAGCATTGCCAGCAACGCCGCCACGACGAATGTACGCCGCACTTCTGCCATCAACCATAAACCATCAACCATGGGTTCTCTCCAACATGGGATATGTTCTTTCTAGCCTCCGCCGGGTAGATGGCCCGCGTCAGTATCCACTGCGCAAGGCAGTGGTATTGAAAGCTGATCTGTAGGCAAAGCTCCGCTTCCTGGGCGGAGGGTAACACTTCAGCCGATTGCAACAGTCGTTGGCCCCATGAACGTGCGCGAGTTCGATGGACAGCGTTTCCGCTTGACGCAACGCTGTTGGGAAGCCCAACGGGCTTCCGGCTTCTAGCCCAGGGTTGCGGCCGCAGGCCGC
>JAJRTI010000929.1 GCA_024278415.1 Planctomycetota bacterium
GACTACGATGCGCTCATCGCCGAGTGCGAACGCCTCATCCGCGAGCCCATCCCCCAGCGCCCCTACTCCCTCTTCAACCGCTACCGCGTCGACGGGGACCGCGACGCGTACCAGCACCCCTATGGGGAGATCCACATGCGCGGCCTGCCAGCGCTCCGCATGGGAGCGTTCCTGTCGGGCCGCGACGATATCCTCGCGCGGCTGCAAGACTACCTCTGGGAGATCTGCAACTACGACCCCTGGGCGCTCCCCGCGCACGTGCCCCCGCAACTGGACCCCGAACTGCCGGTCGTGGACCTCTTCGCGGCCATCACCGCAGAGCACATCGGCGAAACACTCGACTTGTTGGGCGACCGGCTCGCGCCGGAGATCGTGGCGCGCTGCCAGCATGAAGTGCGCATACGCATCATCGAGCCCATGATCGAGCACCCCATGCAGTTCGGTTGGGCGCGCAACGTTCACAACAACTGGTCCGCGGTGTGCTTCGGCGCGGTGGGCTGTGCGGCTGTCCTCTCTCGCGTGGACCTCAAGGACCTGGCCCCCCTACTCCAGACCTGCTACGAGGGCATGCTCAGGTACCTCAAGCTCCTCGGACCGGACGACGGCGTCGCCGAGGGCGTGTCGTATTGGCGCTTCGCGATGGTCCACGCCGCGCGCTTCGCCGACGTGCTGGAGAAGGCCACGCGCGGCAAGGTCTCGCTCTTCGACCGCAAGGCATTCCGCCGCGCCGGGCGCTTCCCCCTGCACTGCTTCCTGCCGCCGAACGCGTACGTGAACTTCAGCGACTGCACGTCCGCACCCATGGGCCGCGAGCTGCTCTACCTCCTCATGCGCCACAGCGGACACGCGCGCGGCCTGGCGTGGCTGCTCGACCAACCGATCGAGAGCAACGCGGACCCGCTGAAGCAGTCGATCCAGTCCGTACGCGCATGGCTGCCGCCTCGCGCGCGCATGAAGGCCAAACCGCCCAAGGAAACCGTGGCGGTGTTCCGCGAGTTCGATTGGGTGGTCATGCGCGAATCATGGGACGATCCCGACGCGGCCGTGTTCGCGGCCCGGGCCGGCCACAACGGCGAATCGCACAACCAACTCGACGTGGGCCACTTCATCTACCACGCGTTCGGCGAAGACTTTGTGCACGACCTTGGCCGCGGCACGTACACCAAACAGTACTTCAGCGGCTCACGCTACGACAACCTCTTCTGCAATGCGGAAGGCCACAACTCGATCTTTATTGACGGCGTGGCCCAGGGCCAAGGCCCCCAGTGCCGCGGCAAGCTCGGCAAGGCCAAGCAGACGCACGACGGCGACCGCGTGAAGCTCGACCTCACCGCGCTATACCCGAAGGGGCGCGTCAAACGCGTCACGCGCGAATTCGAGTTCGTCCGCGCAACCAAGCCGTGCAGCCTGCGCGTCGCCGATGTCATCCAACGCAAAGGCCGCGGGCCCATCGACGTGCGCATCCACGTCGGCGTGCCCATTGAGGTAGACGCGCAAGGCGCCTGGCTCAACGGCCGGCGCGGCCGCGTGCGGCTCGACGTGCGCGGCGACGGCGTGCGCGTGCAACTCGGCTGCTTCGAGGGCCTCGAAGGCGACGTGGAGCGCGCGGAATACGTGAGCATCCTCACCCAACCCCAAGGCAACGAAACGCGCATCGATTACCAATTCACGCCGGAGCCGCATTCGGGGAGCATCGCATGAGCCCCCTCACGCGCTCCTCTTGACGGCTGGCTTCCTCGCTTGCTTCCCGCCACGCCGCGGGGATACAATCCGGCCTCCCGTCGACTGTGATCCACCTCGGCCGCGCGCAGGAACAGCGCCATGTCACGCATCGACCTGTTGCGAAAGCACCTGAAAGACACGACGCCGGCCGTCTGGGCCGAGCCGTTCCACGAGGCTTGGCTCGCGAGCCAAGGCGAGGACGCGCGAATTCGCTTCGCCCGCGCGCAACGCGCGGAGATGGCCGCGGCCAAGCCAGTCGTCAAGCCCGGCGAACTCATCGTCGGCAACAACGCGCTCCGCTCCGTCGTCACCGGCCTCCCCACCGCATTCCGCTCTGGGATCTTCTTCGACAGGGCCGCTCTCGATTCGGCGCGAACCGAGCACCCCGCCGGCGCGGGCCAACTCGCCGAGATCGCGTCGTACTGGGAGCAGTGGACGGCGGAGAACGGGGCGTACGCGCCCATGGCCATGCACGCGTCCCTGGGGTACGAGATACCGCTAACCCTGGGCCTCGACGGGATGCGGGAGAAGGTTCAGCATTGGCGCGGGCTCAACACGGCGACGCGGCCCGATTGCACCGCGTGGTACGACGCGCTGCTGATCACGCTCGACGGCATCTCCGCGTTCGTGGCCGCGCACGCGGCCGCGGCCGAGGAAGCCGCGCAGTCGGAGCCGTCTGCTGAGCGCCGCGCGGAGCTGGCGCGCATGGCTCAAGGCTGCCGGCACATCGCACACGATCCGCCCCGGGGTTTCCTCGAAGCCGCCCAGCTTTTCTACTTCATTTTCTGGCTCTGCGGCCACGACTCGCCCGGCCCCATCGACCGCTACTTGTATCCAGCCTTGAAGCGAGACTTGGACGCGGACGCGCTGTGCTTCGACGAAGCGCAGGAGATCGTGGATTGCCTGTGGCTGAAGTTCGAGGAAAAAACCGCGTACGGCGCAACCATTGGCGGGCAACTCAGGGACGGCTCCGATGCATCGAACGAACTGTCCCTCATGTGCGTGAGCGCCACCCGGCGCCTGCGCCTGCTGTCCCCGCGCACCGCGCTGCGGTGGCACCCGGGCCTATCGCCCGAACTGATGGAAGCGGCCTCCGAGTGTGTGGCCGAGGGAGCGACCTATCCGGCGTTCGTGAACGACGACCCGATCATCGCCGCGATGGTGGAGCGCGGCATCTCGATCGAGGACGCGCGCGATTACTCGTTCGTGGGCTGCGGCCAGACGTACCCCCACGCCCGCGGCCACGGCAACTACGAAGACGTGATCGTCAACTCGGCCAAGCCGCTCGAATTGGCGCTCAACGACGGCGTCGATCCCATGACCGGCGAGCGCGTCGGTTCGGCCACGGGCGAACCGAGTTCGCTCGGCTCCTACGAGCAGATCGAGACCGCGTACCGCCGGCAGATGGACCGCCACGTTTCGGAGCAGATCCGCGCGGTCAACGAGCGTCGCCGGCGCATCCAGGGCCGGGCACACGACTTCCTCCGGTCGCTGCTCACTTACTCCTGTGTCGAGCGCGGCCTCGACTGGCACGCTGGGGGAGCGGACTACAGCGAGGGCATGGTCGACATGGTGGGGCTGACGACCGTCACGGATTCGCTCTTGGCGATCAAGCGGGGCGTGTATGAAGACCGCGCGGTGTCGCTCGCCGGGCTCGTGCAGATACTGAACGACGATTGGGAGGGCGAAGAAGCGCTGCGACAGTACTTCCTCCGCAAGATCCCCAAGTTCGGAAACGACTCGGACGAAGCCGACGCGGTCGCCGCCGCGGAGACGCGGCGCGTCAACGACCACATCAAATCCCATAGAACCGTGTTCGGCGGTCCCTGGGGCATGGACATCATCGGCTGGTCTGGAGCGGTTCTGCTCGGCAAGCAGACGGGAGCCACGCCCGATGGCCGGCGCCGCGGCGCGGCGCTGGCCGACTGCGCCGGCCCGGCCCAAGGCAGAAACGTGTGCGGCCTCACGCCCACGCTTCGGTCGGCGCTCAAGCTGCCGCACCGCCACGTCCACGGCCCCATGGCGTTGAGCCTCCGCTTCCCAAAGGATGCCGTGCGCGGAGCGGAAGGCCGAGCGAAGATGCGGGCCGCGATCGAAACCTACTTCCGCGAAGGCGGCCAACAGCTACAGATTTCCATCGCCAGCACGGCCGACATGAAGGCCGCGCAACGCGACCCGGAAGCCCATCGGTCGCTCATGGTTCGCGTCGGCGGGTTCAGCGCATACTTCACCGAACTGGAAAAGGAGTTCCAAGACGATGTGATCGCGCGGTCGGAGATGAAGTTGTGAGCAAGAGCGTAGCCCCTTGGAGGTGAATATTTGGTGAACCCGTCTCTGAGATACAGACAGACCCCATCCTGTTTATCTGGGCGTAACATTTCAGCCAAGTGCTACAGCCATGCGCAGAAAACGTGGCTGAGCCTTTGGCCGGTCCGGGCGGGTTCGGCCTCTGGGAAGCCCAACGGGCTTCCGTAAACCAGCCCAGGGTTCGCGAGCGAAGCTCGCAACC
>JAJRTI010000930.1 GCA_024278415.1 Planctomycetota bacterium
GGCGCCCTCTGCGCCGATGGCGATTCGCCACCCGAGCGGAAGGCCCTCACGGGCCTACTACAAACGCGATGTCGCCGGCTTTCGGTGCCCCAGCACAGGTAGGACAACTGGGGTTTTGCCAGTGGCTCAAGCGTGTATGCACTCAAGAACGCTTCGAGATTGTGTTAGATTAGTGCAACCAACCATGGCGCCAAGACTGGGAGTCCTCTTATGACACGAATCGCATGCTTCCTACTGCTGGCTTGCACGGCCGCGGCCGCCCAACCCGAATGGGTCTTGGTCAGCAACGGCCAGCCACGCGCCACAATCGTCCTGAGCGCGAAGCCCACGCGCACCGCGCAGTTCGCCGCGCTGGAATTGCAACACCACGTCGAGCTGATCACCGGCGCGGCGCTGCCCATCGCTAAGGCCGCGCAACTGCCCGACGGGCCCTGCATCATCGTGGGCGACCACCCGACGCTGGCCGCGGCCGGGATCGACCTGAAGTCGATGCCGTTCGAGGAGTACGTGATTGCGTTCCGCAAGCGCTCGATCATCCTCGCGGGCCGGGACGCGCCAGTGTTCGACGAGGTCGTGTACGACGTGGACGACCTCGCGAGCGCCAAGGGCTGGCCGGGCTTCTGGGAGGAGCGGGGCACGATGCACGCGGTGTACGACTTCCTCGAGCGCTTCTGCGGCGTGCGGTGGTTCAACCAGACCGAGTGGGGCACGGCCGCGCCCAAGAGGCCCACGCTCGCGGTTGCGCCCCGCGCCGACATCCAGCGCCGGCCGGCGTTTCGGTTCCGCGACGCGCTGGGCGCGACGGGCGAGAACACGCAACGCTACGACGAGTACGTGGGGCTCTGGCCCAAGAACGCGCCGGCCCTGCAACAGTGGATCGACGCGGCGTATCCCAAGCTGCGCGCGCAGTATCCCAAGGCCTGGCAGTTCAACACAGCCCGCGGCAACATGGCCCGGCTCTTCGCACTGCGCATGCGCAACGGCGGCGAGATCGCCCGCTGCAACCACTCGCTCTACGGCTACTACGCGCGCTTCTGGGCGAAAAGCCCGCGGCAGGCGAAGCTGTTCGTCGAGCGCCGGCCCGACTACTTCGCCAAGGGCTACGCGGGCAAGCCGCCGCAGATGTGCTACACGAGCCAAGGGCTCATCAAGCAACTCGCCCAAGACGCGCGGGACTACTACGACGGCAAGAAGACCGGCGAGGACCTGGGCATCTTCTGGAAACCCAAGCTGCCCAACCTGTTCCCGGTGGAGCCCATGGACAACCGCTCGTTCTGCAAGGGCGAGCGCTGCCAGAAGCTCATCCCCAAGGAAGCGGAGGCCGGCGGCTTCTACTCCAAGGGGACGCACAGCAACTACTTTTTCCAGTTCGTGAACGCGGTGGCCGAGGAACTCAACCGCACGCACCCCGACGCCAAGATCGTCGCGCTCGCGTACAGCAGCCACGCGGCCATGCCGGACTTCAAGCTGAGCCCGAACGTGGCGGTGCAGTTTTGCTTCGCGGCCAACCGTTCGCCCTACTCGCCGAACTACCAGCACGAACTGAAGCTGCTCGAAAGCTGGGCCAAAGAGGGCACGGGCCGGCCGCTCTACCTCTGGCTCTACTACACCTTCCCCAAGGAGCGAGCGGCCAACGGCAAGTACCACTGCTTCCCCGGCTTCTTCGCGCACACCATCGGCAAGCAGTTCCGGCTCTTCCGCCAGTACGGCATCCTCGGCATGTTCCACTGCGGGTACGGCCAGGAGGTCGAGGCGTACGTCACGTTCAAGCTCATGGACGATCCCACGCTCGACGTGGACGCGCTGTTGGACGATTACTTCGCGCGGCTCTACGGCGCGGCCGGCGAACCCATGAAGAAACTCTACCTCGACATCGAGAAGACCTACTCCGACCCCAAGCTGCGCCCCCCCCAACGCGTCAGCGGCCCCGCGGAGAGTTGGGGGTATCTCGGCACGGCCGAGCGCATGGCGCGCTACGCCAAGTGGATGCGGCAAGCCCACGCGCTCGCCCAGACCCCAGCCGAGAAGGCAAACGTCGCGCTCTTCGACGTGGGGGTGTGGCAATACATGGTCGCCGGCCGCAAGCAGTTCGTCGACCGCCAGCGCGCGCCCATTCCGAGTGTGACGGCCCCGCGCGTTCCGAACGCCAATGGAGATCCCACAAAGGTCGACTGGGCCGCGGCCGCCAGCCTCGGCGACAACTGGTACGAGCGCGGAGGCAGCAAGCTATCGAAGCGCAAGTTCGCCGGCCGCATCGCTCACGACGGCCAATACCTCTATCTCGAACTGGCCGACTCCTGCGACACGTCGAAGCTCCAGACGTCCGCGATGGTCTTCCCATACGACGATTGGGAACTCTTAATGGCCGAGCAGCGCGGCTCACCCTACCGTCAATACGCCTGGGGGCCCACCGGCCTCGTCAAAGCGCTCTCCCACGGCGAGGTCAACTTCCGGCGCAACGTGCCCATGGCCAACCCCGGCCTGCGGGTCGCGTCCGACACGTCGTCGCCCGGCAAGTGGATCAGCCGCGTCGCCATTCCCCTCGCCACATGCCTGCCCAGCAAGGTCGAGCCGGGCGGGACGCTATACATGAACATCCTGCGCGTCTCATCGCCGGGCGTCTCAGGCGAGCCGCGCTTGGGTCTGGACACCTGGGTCAGCTTCTGCACGGTGCACGAAGTCGACCGGCTGGGCGAGATTGTGCTGGCGAAATAGCCGGGCCAAGCCGAGCCGCGACAACCGAGGAGGAAGAAGAACATGCACGCCCCAATGCTCACTTGTGCCATTGTGCTGATCCTCGTCTCGGCCGCGGCGTCCGCGGACGCGCTTTTCGAGGAGGTGGTCGCCGTTCGTGTGAAGAAAGGGCCCCACGGGCCGCGGGGCATGCCCGGCGACATCGTCCAGCTCAAGGACGGCTCGCTGCTCATGGCGTACACCAAGGGCGGCGCCATCATGGGCATCCGCTCGAAGGACTTGGGCAAGACGTGGGGCGGCAAGTTCGTCATGTTTCCAAAGCCCAAGGCGCCGGCCAAGGGACGACTCGCCCACCCGGGGTTCCTGCGGCTCAAGAACGGCCAGCTCCTCGTGTCGTACATCCACAGCCTCCATCCGGCCACGCCGTACTACGCGAACACGTACTATCGCCGGTCCGCGGACGATGGCAAGACTTGGACCGACCCTTACATCCTCACGCCCTACCCGGGCTACGTGCTCGTGCACAACGACCGATGGCTGGCGCTGTCCACCGGCCGCATCCTCGTGACGGCCGAATACAAGGCCCACTTCCCGGACACCCGCGACCACAGCGGATACGTGGGCATGTCCTTCTATTCCGACGACAACGGATACTGTTGGCATCCGAGCAAGAACACGGTGGACATGATGCCGGTGGAGGTGCAGGAGGCCGACACGGTGGAGTTGAAGGACGGCCGGTTGCTCATGTTTGCGCGCTCGTACAGCGGCTTCCCGGTCTTCGCCTACTCCAAAGACGGCGGCGAGACCTGGGGCAAGGGCATCGCGCGCAAGGACATCGCCATGCCCTACGCCGGCCTGCCCACGGTCAAGCGCATCCCGTCGACCGGCGACCTGCTCTTCATCTGGATCAGCGAGAAGTCGGTCGACAAGGACAACCCGAAGATCCACCGGCGCTGTGCGCTCACGGCCGCGATCTCAAAAGATGAGGGCAAGACGCTGATCCACCATCGCTACATCGCCCGCGACCCAGAGGACGACTTCGGGTACCAGAGCGTGGACTTCATCGGCAAGGACCTCGCGATCCTCTCCTACCACGCGCGCAACGGGCTGCGCGTCGCGCGGATTGGCATCGACTGGTTCTATGGCAAATAGGCGCTCGCCTCGCGCCTGTAGTGCGCACGTCAGTGCGCCTCTGTTGA
>JAJRTI010000931.1 GCA_024278415.1 Planctomycetota bacterium
AACGTCGGAAACGGCCGCCAATGGACGGCTGTGCCTGCGAATGAGGCTCGTCGATTCATGGACAGTCTGTTGCGAAAGTGAGCGGAAGGGCTGGCCCTTCGGGCGAGCCCAGTCGGGCGCATCTGCTGCGTTGCACGGCACTCGACGTGCCCCGCGCACGCCTTCGCACCGTGCGCCTTGCATCTGCACCCAACAGGACTCGTGAGAAATGCGGGCTAACCTTGACCGGCCCCCCGCGACCGCTATAATGGCGTCCTCAAAGGCGCACCGCAACTGGAAGAAACCGCGCCTGGCGTTCGGCCCCCGCTCAGGGGGCCATGTGCTAACATGCAGAGATCACAGTGAAAGCAAAGCTTGCGCTAGCAGATGGCCGAGTGTTCGAGGGCGACTCCTTCGGCGCCACCGGCGAGAAAATCGGCGAGGTCGTGTTCAATACGAGCATGATGGGCTACCAGGAGATCCTCACCGATCCCTCATACGCGTACCAGATGGTCACCATGACCTATCCCCTCATCGGCAACTACGGCGCGACCGATGAGGACACCGAGGCCGCGCATCCGTTCGCGGAGGCGCTCATCGTGCGCGAGGCCAGCCGCATCAGCAGCAACTTCCGCTCGACCGAATCGCTGGGCGAGTTCATGGCCCGGCACGGGGTGGTCGGCATCGAGGGCGTAGACACGCGGGCCATCGTGCGGCACAACGTCGCCCACGGCTCGCAGATCGGCGTGCTGTCCACCGACGACCTCGACGACGCGTCGCTCATCGCCAAAGCCAAGGCCGCGCCGGCCATGGCCGGCCGCGACCTCGCGCAGGCCGTCACGTGCGCCGAGCCCTACCACTGGGCCGAGGGGTTCGCCACGGAATTCGACTTGCCACGAAAGCCGCGTGAATGCACCTTCCGCGTCGTCGCCATGGACTATGGCGTCAAGCGCAACATCCTCCGCTGGCTCGTCACGATCGGCTGCGACGTGACGGTCATGCCGGCCAAGTCCACCGCGAAGGACGTGCTCGACCTCAACCCGGACGGCGTGTTCTTGGCTAACGGCCCCGGCGACCCTGAGCCGTGCGAATACGCGGTCAAGTGCGTGCGCGACCTGCTCGGCAAGAAGCCCATCTTCGGCATTTGCCTCGGCCATCAGATCATGGGGCTCGCGTTCGGCGGCAAGACGTACAAACTCAAGTTCGGCCACCGCGGGGGCAACCAACCGGTCATGAAGCTCGACACGCGCAAGGTGGAGATCACGTCACAGAACCACGGGTTTGCAGTCGATATCGACTCGCTCGATGGCAAGGACGTGACGCTGACGCACATCAACCTGAACGACAACACCTGCGAGGGCATCAGGCACAACACGCTTCCTGCGTTCAGCGTGCAGTACCATCCCGAAGCGTCGCCGGGGCCCCACGACGCGGGCTACCTCTTCGACATGTTCGCAGAGATGATGGAGCAGGCGTAGGGGACGTAGCCGCATGCGCCTGCCGGTAGCCGCATGCGCCTGCATGCGGGAGACGGGTCGATCAGAGGTGTGCGTTGCCTCCCGCAGCCTGGCGGCTGCGGCTACAGTCAACGGCTGCGGCTACCCATTCACTCCACCCCGCGGTTCATGAACAGATAGAGCCCGCCCTTGCCGGGGCACACCAGGTCCGGCCGGCCGTCGCCGTCGATGTCCGCGATGCTCATGTGCAGGCCCACGCCCACCTTGTTGCCGAAGTCGATTGTGTGGCGTTCGAAGGTCGCGGTGCTGCGATCAATCTTGTAGTAGTAGAGGCAGCAAGGGTCCGTTCCGCCTGGGTCGTTCCCGTTGTGTGCGCGATAGCGTTTGCCCGTCACGAGTTCCAACTCCCCGTCGCCATCGAGATCGACCAGCTCCATGAAATGCGGCTGCGACCACTCCATGTCGATCTCGTGCTCCGTCCACGTGCGGGAGCCATCGGCCGCGACTTGCTGCTCGAGCCAAAACAGGCCGTACCCGTGGCCATGGCCGTAGATGATGTCCGGCGTGCCGTCGTTGTTCACGTCGAGCACGAGCACCGGCACAGACGTGCGATCCAGCTCGAAGTCCTGGTGGAACTTCCATTCGCCCGCGCACGGGTCCTCCGGGCTCTCGAACCAGCCATTGGGCACGACCAGGTCCGGCCGGCCGTCGCCGTTCACGTCGCCCACGCCGTTGCCGTGCCCGTGGAACGTCTCCGCGATCACGTGCCGCGTGAACTTGCCCATGGGCTTGCCGTCCGCGTCGCGTTGGAGCTTGTAGAAACAGATTGGCCCACGCGGGGTATTGGGCACCACCTCCATCTCGCCGTCGCCGTCCACGTCGTAGAGCTGCGCGGTCTCGTAGTTGCACCCGCTGTCGATCACGTGGCGCTCCCACGGTGCGTCCGGCGTGCCCGGGTTGCGATACCAGGACATGGACTGGTCGAACCAGCAGCAGCCGATTACGTCAGGCCGGCCGTCGCCGTCGATGTCCATGGGCAGGTTGCAGAAGTCGTCGAAGTATTCGTTGTCGTAGGGGATGTCCCGCAGGGGGTGCTTCTTCCAGTCGGGGCCTTCGTACCAATGCGTGCCGGCGATGATGTCGAGCACACCGTCGCCGTTGACGTCGACGATTGCCGCGGCTTCACACTTGTGGTCGGGATCGATCTCGATTTTTTCAAATTGCACTTCGGCCATGCGTTCGCTCCGTGCGGTGGACCAGGTGGGCGAGGGCGGAAAGCGGGCATTGTCGTGAAACGGGCTGGGCAAGTCAAACGCCAGGAAAGAGCCGCCCACACGCGCGCCGCACTCGTGGCCGCACCCGCCAGAATGCGGGCTCGGCTTGCCGCCCTTGCCGTCCGTCCCGCATGCTGGCGCATGCGGCTACCGCAGTATC
>JAJRTI010000932.1 GCA_024278415.1 Planctomycetota bacterium
AGGCAGGCAGGTGGTACAAGGTCTCAGCTTGGATTCGCCGCGGGCGGGCCAGCGTGGGGTTCTATGAGTATTACCACAAGGGGCCGATCCAGGTGCCGACCGTCTGTTCGGGCATCGCGGGCGATGCGTGGCGGCAAATCGCCGGCTACTACATGCCGGGGGGCGTGGGGTTCAAGAATGCGTCACTTGTTCTGATGGTCGCCCGCGGGCAGCGGGTGGATGTTGATGGCGTGCGCATCGAACTGCTGCCGAAGGCGGAAGCGCCTGTTGGCAAGGAGCCGATCGTGATCGAGAACGATCTCGTGCGCATGAAGATCGCGCCGACGGCCAGGCTGACGTCGTTCGTGTGCAAGACCACGGGCCAGGACTACGCAGCCCCGGCTTGTCCCCTGCCGATGCTGCAAGCACGCGTGAACGGCATGAACATGCCGGCGCGGTTTCTCAAGCAAGACGGCGATGCGATTCAGGTGCAGTTTGCTGATCCCCAGGTCCAGGCGCGTGTGCGCATCGTGCCGAAGGGGGATTACTTCGTTGTTGAGGTGCTCGACGTGCAGCCGGCGGACATGGAGAGAATCGAGTTGCTGTTCCCGCTCAAGCGGCTGGCGAATCTGGGCGGCGCGTTTTGTGCGAACTACGGCGACGCGTTCGCGACGTGCAGCTTCGCCCTGAACCTGGCCGGCGAGTGTTTGCTGCGCGGGCTGGGCCAGGGCGCTGTTGGCCTCAGGTGCGTGTCCACCGCGTCGCGCCACGGCGTGAAGGGCGCGAAGTTCGCGCTCATCGCATGCCCGCGGGCGCAGTTCAACTCCGTCATCCAGCAGGTCGAGCGCGACAACGGCCTGCCATGCCCGGTGCTCGATGGCAAGTGGGTGCGCGAGTCGGAGCCGATCCGGCGCTCCTACCTCTTCGTCATCGGCATGGAAGAGAAGGACACCGACGCGCTCATCGAATACGCCAAGGTGGGCGGGTTCCAGATGATCATCATCCTCAAGAACGCATGGCTCAAGATGCACGGCCACTACCAGATCAACGAGACGTATTTCCCCGAAGGCCGGGCGAGCTTCAAGCGCACGGTGGGCAAGATCCACGCCGCGGGCTTGAAGGCCGGCGTGCACGTGTTCGGGCCGTCGATCTCGCCCAACGACCCCTATGTCACGCCCGTGCCCGACGACCGTTTGCTGACGGTCGAGTGCCCTCCGTTGGCCGAAGCGGTAGACGCCAAGGCGAGCGTGCTCACGCTCGCGGCGCCGCCCACGACGCTGCCGCCGGCGCAGGGCCGGAGCCGCGCATTCCCCGGCTACTATCTGCGCATCGGCGACGAGATCGTGCGCTATGCCGACGTCGAAGTCGGGCCGCCGTTCCGCTTCATCGGCTGCCAGCGCGGCGCGTGCGGCACGACTGCCGCAGCCCACAAGGCCGGCGCCCAGGTCCGCGGCATGTTGACGATGTGGGGGTTCTTCCTCCTCGACCCGGACAGCACGCTGCTCGACGAGGTCGCGTCGAACTTCGCCAGCTTGGTGAACGAGTGCAAGCTCGACATGGTCTACTTCGACGCGAGCGACGGCATCTTCGGGCCTTACCTGGACCGCGGCTATTACCTCGACAAGTGCCACCTCGCCTTCTACCGCAAGTTCGACCACGGCGTGCTCTACCAGACCAGCACGGGCACAGGCAGGGGCATGCTCTGGCATTTTGTGGCGCGCAGCGCGTCGGCCGATGGACACGGCGACATCAAGTGGTACCTCGACCAGCGGCTCAACACCATCCTCGCCATGAAGAAGAACTTCACCTTTGCCGACATCGGCTGGTACGGCCTCGACCCCGGCAGCCGCGTGGACCGGCTCGAATACATCGCCGCCAGATGCCTGGGCAGCGACGGCTCCATCTCCGTGCAGTGCAATCGCACCATCTTCGAGTCGCACCCCCACGCGCGGCAGATCATGGAGATGTTGAGCCGCTACGAGCGTTGCCGCATCGCCAACTATTTCCCCGACTCGGTCAAGGCCAAGCTGCTGGAGAAGGGGCAGGAGTTCAAGCTGTATGAAGACGGCAAGGGAGGGTGGGCGCTGTTCCACGCGGCGTACGAGCCCGACCGCATCATCACCAAACTCGACGGCAAGCAGAACGTGTGGGGCATCGAGAACGACCGCGCCGAGCCTTGCCGCGTCGCGCTCGAAATCACCCGCGACGTGCGCTACGAGGCCGGCCCGGACTACGACGGCCCGGACGCGATGTTGATTGAAGACTTCGAAGACATGAGCGGCTACGCGGCGAGCACGCGCAACCAGTTCGCCAAATTCGTGCGAGGCGGCGGCCGCGTGGTGAGGCCTGAAGGCGTGACGCGCAAGGACACAACCATGCAGTTCACGCAAGCGACCGACGATGCGCGCGTGGGTAAAGCTTGTGCGGTTTACACCGCGACCAACAGCGGCGTGGAGAATGGCTGGACCGGCATCGGCAAGCGCTTCGACAAACCCATCGACCTCAGCGGCCGTCGCAGTCTGGCCATGTGGGTGCACGGCGACGCGAAGAACGCGGTGCTCATGCTCCAGCTTTGGGACGTGGCTGGCCGGCACCACCATTGGCGCCGCAAGATCGGCCACAAGGGCTGGAAGCTCCTCGCGTTCCCCATCGCGCCCAACGCGGCGATCGACTGGACGAAGATCGACTACCTGCTTTTCTACTACAACAACATCCCGGCCAACACCACGGTCACGTGCAAGCTTGACGGCCTCAAGGCGCTGCCGGGCTTGTCGACCACGGACTCGCTGACGGGCCTTGCGCTGACGGTGAACGGCAAGCGGGTCGAGTTGCCAGGCGCGCTGGGCAAGACCTAGACGATCGAGACGAACGGCCTCGGCGAGTGCACGGTCTGGCCGGGCGGCATGAAGCCCGGGCGCAAAACCCTAGCGCCGCAGACCGCGATCCTGCTCAAGCCCGGCCGCAACGAACTGAGCTTCACGTGTGCGCTGCCACCGGGCAAGCAGCCGGATGTGAACATCCGGCTCATGCGGCTGTGGCCGGTGACGGAGTAGGCCGCCGCCCATCCCACGGCCCTGCACGGAAGCGAGAAACACGCCCGAGCAAGCTTCGGCCGCAGCCCCAGATATCGAGGTCCGTGATGATGAGTAACCGCGCCTTCTATGTGAGCCTGGCGTGCATTCTTTTGGCCATCAGCGAAGTGCGCGGCGCGACCGCGCCTCTGGTGGCGAAGGTAGAGGTCGACGCGACGCGCGAGTTGGGGCCGGTGAACCGGCAACTCTTCGGCGTGTGCGTGTACGAGACGGGGCTTACCGACAGGGCCGCGCAGGCGTGCCGCTCGTTTCTCGGCGGCGGCGCGACTCGCGTGTGGGTGCGCCTCAACCCGGCCTGGCACGCGACCTATGTGCCCTTCCTGCGCGCGGTCAAGCCCAAGCTGGTCATCGGCTTCACGGACAAGTCCTGGCATCCTGAGAAGGCGCGGTATGTTTCCGCGAAGGACAACAACCTGTTCGGATACCAGCTTCCGTCTCATGTCGTGAAGACCGTGCGATGCGGCTTGGAGTCGGGTGTGCCGCTCACGCACTACGCGCTGTGGAACGAGCCTTGGCACGCGGTCAACGGCGGCTGGGACGCGGACGACTACGCGCGCTACATCCGGGATTGCTCCCGCGCGCTCCGCGCGGCATTCCCGCAGTTGAAGATTGGCGCGTTCGTGCATGCGGGGCGCCCGGCGTGGAACGAGCGGTTCCTGAGCCGATTGGCCCCGGGCGACGTGGACGTGCTCATCGACCATTTCTACTTCGGCCTCCGGCGCCCCGACCCGGCGCTTGGGCCGTACGGCAAGGTGGGCCTGGCCGCGCGGCTCGCCGGCCAAGTGCGCGAGATCCGGCAGCTTGTCGACCGCTTCGGCAAGGGCCGGTGGCAGTTCATGTGCACCGAGTGGAACGTCCATCCGCCAAGCTACGATCCGCCATACGAGCCCTCGCGCGACCTGGGTGCGGCCCTCTTTCAGGCCAGCATGCTCCAGGCGTTCGAGCGAGAGGGGCTGGACGCGGCGACCTTGTTTCTGTTGAACTCCAAGCGCCACTTCAGCCTGATTGGCGATGCCGACGCGAAGACGCGATGGCCTACTTTCTACGTGTTCGACATGTACGGCCGGCGTTATCGCGGCGGCCGGCTCGCGACGCGCACGGAGTCGCCGATGTTCGCTCACTGGCTCACGAACGAGCCCGAAAGCCGGCGTGAAACGCCGCTGGTCGAGGCCACGGCCTGCCGCAACCCAGAGGGGGAGATCGTGGTCATGGCCGTCAACAAGCGCGCGGAAGGCCCGGCGGAGATCACGTTCTCCTTCAAAGGCTTCCAACCGCGGCGGGCCACGAGCGAAGTGTTGACAGGGGAGTCGCCCACCACCGTGCAGGCGCGCGTTTCCACCCAGCCTGTGCTGCCTCCGCCAGAGGGTGAGCCATGGCGCGTAACGCTTCCCGCCTTCTCGTTTGCGGCGTTGCGGTTTTCAGCGGCCGGCGCGGCCTTCGGGCAACAGTTGCTGGCCAACCCTGCTCTTGAAGTCCAATCGGGCGGACGGCCCCAGGGCTGGAGCGCGGTCAAGAGCGGCAAAGCCGAAGGCGAGACCCAATACGTCGCCGAGAACGGCAATCACTTCCTGCGACTGAGCAAGACGAATTGGCTCGGCATGCTCGCTTGGCAGCAGGCTGCGCGGATTCAACCCGGCGTCACGGTGCGCCTCCAGGGCCGCGCACGCGGCCAGGGCGGGACTGCGTTCCTGATATTCCTCGCCCAAGACGGCAAATGGTTGGAGCACCACAACCGCCGCGTGGGCGCGGAGGGATGGCAGGCGTTCACTTTGGACGCCACCGCGCCGCCAGCCGCCACGTCCGTGAGGGTTCAGTTGCGCAGACAGAAGCCGCCGGGGACGACCGACTTTGACGACTTGAGCCTGAGGGCGGCGCAAGGCGCCGCATCGTCGGAGTTGGATGTGACTCCGCCTCCCAAGTAGCTCTCCCGCGCGCGGTCGCCCGCGGCGAGAGCACGCCACTGCTGGGATGAACCCAGCGGGGGCGGAACGCCAGCACGGCGCTTGTCCGCCGTACGGCGGAATGGTGCGAACTTAAGCGATTCTGTTGTCCCGCAGGGACAATTGAAACTAGCCCAGCACTTCAGTGCTGGGAACACGGATCGCCGAGTGGTCTGTAGTCCCGTAGGGACGGCTGAATGCTGCGAGGGGCCGCAAATGGGCCATTTCGCCGATGTTCAGCCGTCCCTACGGGACTGGGCTCTTCCCCTACACGGCGCGATACCCAGCACTGAAGTGCTGGGCTATTCTCGGTCGTCCCTACGAAGAGCCGAAGTCTGCACCATTCACGGTCAAGAAACTGCTTGGTCGCCCGCATGTCCTTTTACTTATGCGCGGATATATCGTCCCAATCCCCCCAACTGTGCCAGTGGCTACGCTACCCGCACAAAGTGGCGAAGAACCCAAGAGCCGATGAGTCAACATCATGGCAGCAGAGATCGATTCCGCCCAGTCCGTTCTTCCTCCCGCGGCAGAGATGACGCGCTTCCGTGCGCCAGAGGGCCTGGCCGATGACGCGCCTCCGTTCATCTATGGGGTCACCGCCCGGCCGAGCCCGCGGCCAACACTGCCACAGAACACGGTTGATGGCGACCCGCACACCGGCTGGTCGGCCCAGGAGGACGGGCAATGGCTCACATACCACTTGAGCCGCCCGTGGCAAATTGAGTCGATCGGGATCGTGTGGGACTGCGCCCACAGCGTGAGATTTGACGTGCGCACATCCGTTGACGGATGGACTTGGGCAAGTGTGTGCGAGGCCACGAGCCGCGGAAAGCCCGGAGAGATCGAGACCTATCGCTTCGCTCCCGTGCAGGCGCGCTACGTGCGGCTCGCGTTGCACGGAAGCACGCCCGAGCACTGGCATCGCCTTCGCGAGGTCAAGCTCGGCGACTTGCCGTACAGACCGACGGCGCAAATGCAGTGGTGGTCCCGCCGGTGGGAGTCCGGTCCGCCCAGCGACGCGTATCTTGCCGCGTACGAACCCGCGCCGACATCATCGTTCGGGGCCATGGCCGCCACGTGTGTGCAGACCCTGATCGAGAAGGGCACGGACCGGTACGGCAAGGTGCATGCGCCGATCTGGGTGCTCAACCTGGACCTCGAAACCATGGACTGCTTCCCGCGATACAACGACGCGCTCATTGAGCGGGCGGCAAGGAGCCTGACTTACAGCATGACGGCTCCGTACGGCGTGGGCTACCGGGCGATCCGCGGGTCTCAACGCGAGTCGGGCTGCTCCAATCTGTACGTGGATCAGCCCATGATCCGCGCGGCCGCGCTGATGGATCGGGTCAATGGCAACGCGAGGTTCACGCCGGCCGTGAATGCGTACGTTCGCTGGTACTTCGACTACCTCATGAACGAGAAGACGGGGCTGATGGACTGGGGAGTGCATACGTCGTACGACGTGTTCGAGGAACGCCTCCAGCACGGCGATGGATACCAGCACGAGTTGCTGGGCATTCTGCCGATGTGGCCCGTGCTGTACGAGGTCGATCCCAAGGCGACGGCGGCGTATCTGGCGAAGTATTGGTACTGGCACACCGATCCGAAGACCGGCATCGTCGACCGTCACCCCACGCGTGGCCGAGGACTGGACTTCGCCGCGGCTGCGGGCGAGTTGGCGCTCGCCTGCGCGTATCTGCACACAAAGGAGCCTGGCGGGCCGTGGTTGGAACGGGCTCTGCAGATCGCTCGATCCCATTGGAATAGCCGCAACCGGGATACGGACCTGTTTGTGAATACGCCGTACGGGGGCACCGGCAAGCGTTTCGACAACACCTACAGCGATACGACGATCACCGGCTTCTGGGCCAGCCGGGTGCTCATGGCCGGCCGCCTCGCCGGGTGCGGGGAACTCTCCGAGATGGCCCGCAAGACGCTTCGAGTTTGGGCCAAGTATGGATGGGACGAGAAGGCGCAGAAGCCCTGGGCCTCGTTGCAACCCGATGGCGCGCCGAACGTGAAGCCGCGGGATTACTCGGGCGCGACGTACAACAAATTCGACCCGAGCGGACATTGGGATTTCTGGCAAGATTACGCGTACGGCTTCGAGGCGCCCTTCGCGACTCTCATGACATACGCTGTCGCGGCGGCGTGGCTGGACGATGGGATACTCACACAGCACGCCATTCGACTGGCCGAATGCTACCGAAAGCTCCTGCCCGCGAACGGCAAGTTAGGCTCGTTCGCAGCGAATTACGGACAGTTGATCAGCTTCTTCCTCGCGATGGAAAGATTGACACACGACTCGTCTTATCGTCAAACCGCCGAGGCGATCGCCGACGAAGCCGCCCATCATCTGTGGACGGGCCGGTTGTTCCGCGGGTTCGCCGGACGCACGCACTACACCGCGATCGAGGGGGCGGGGTACCTGGCGCAAGCCTTCTTCGAGCTTGACGCCAATCCGCAAGAGTTGGCGGATTTCCGCGAAGGGAGTATGTTCTTCTGGAATCTCTGACGTTTCCGCTCATGTTTCAACTGCGGACTGGCTCTGCCTTTCTAGTCGTCTCCAACGCCTCAGAACGTGACAAATGTGTCAAGTTTTGCGAGGCGCTGGAGCGGAAGGCCTTCGCCTTCCGTCTCGTCCCAAAACCATCGGCTCGGAATGCGAAGGCATTCCGCTCCACCTCGACGGTTTG
>JAJRTI010000933.1 GCA_024278415.1 Planctomycetota bacterium
ACTTGCGGGATCGGAAAGGCAGAGGGAAGGGGGTGGGGCACCGCGCTCAACCGACCCAGGGTAGCGAGCTTTGCTCGCAACCCTGGGCTGTAGGACGGGACCCCGTTGGGGTCCAGGCTAGAAATGTGGGTAAAGAGCAGGGGCTTCGCCCCAGGCTGGTATGTGTGGCCCTTTCAGGGCCGAGGCCGTGTCCCGGCCAGTCACATCAGTGCGCCGCGCTTCGCATCCTGCGACCCACCGGCGAGCCATATCGCCATTCAGCCCACACCAAACAGCGAGGAACCCCCAAAATGACGGAGGTGCAGCATGCGTAGGCAACTGATGGCTCTGGCGATCGCTTGTGTGGCTACGGTCTGTGCGGGAACCACGACAGGAGCAGAGACGGAGGCCGTCGCGGCCAAGCAGGCCGCGGAGCTGAAGACCGCCAAGCGCGCGGCGCGCGACGCGGCCGACGATATGGTGCTCGTGGTTGCGGCCGGGTGGCGGCCGAAGGAGGCCGACCCGGAAAAGGTCGCGCGCGTGTGGAACCTGCCGGTGCGGTTCACGTCGTTCGAAGCCATGGCGCGGCTGGAGGAGACGGCCCGGCTGGAGATGGGCCTCGAGCGGCCGGTCACGCTCGACTTCGCGGACACGCCGGTGCGGGACGTGCTCACATTCCTCCAAGACTTCACCGGCATCGGCATAGTCGTCGATCCCAACGCGTTCACAGGCGCCGGGCCGGGGATCACGCTCAAAGTGCGGGACATGGCGTTGGAGAAGGCGTTGAGTTACATCCTCAAGTTCGCCGGGGGCGAATACCAAATCGTCGATGGTGCGATCATTGTTGTTCCACGCGGAGCCAGCGACCGCCGCGAGCCCATCGCATGTGACGCGCCGGACTCCCCCGCGCTGCGCAAGCTGGCCGGGTCGCTCATGCAGGAGACGACCCTTGACTTCGCGGACACGCCGTTGCGGGACGTCGTGCGGTTTATCAACGACGCCTTCCTCAAGGACATCAGCATCGTGCTCGACTTGCGCGGCCTGCCCAAGGAGCGGCGCAAGGTCACGATGAAGACGAAAGCGATACCTTTGAGCAGCATGCTGGACTTGCTGCTGCGGCAGGCCGGTTTGCAGGTGCAGATCGTCGGCGACCTCATGCTGCTTACTCCCGACCCAGCTACGTTCCTGAAGGGGGGCGGGCAAGTGCATCGGGTGAAGGCGGACGATCTGAAGTGCGTCACGCTGCACACGACCTCGCCGAGGGATGCTGCAATGGCCAAGGCGTTGGCGAAGCCGACCACGCTCGACTTTGCGGACACGCCGATCCGCGACGTGATCACATTCCTCCAGAATTCCACAGGCGTGAACATGGTCCTTGACCCGAACGCAGTCGAGGGCAGGAGGCAGACGATCACGCTCAAAGTCCTGAAGATGCCGCTGCGCGACGCGCTTGCGGCCATCCTCGACCAGGCCGGATTGGGATACGCGATCCGGGGAGACGCATTGTTCATATCCAACCCTGAGGGGCTCGGCCGCTGCGTTATCCCCGGCTGGACGCCGGAGCCGTACGACGCGCGGCACGCGGAGGCCCTCCAGACCTTGCAAGAGCGCCTTGAAAAACCGGTGACGCTGGACTTCGCGGACACGCCGCTCAGGGACGTAGTGGCGTTCCTCCAGGACTTCACTGGCATCAACATGATGATCGACCCATTGGCGAAGGGATGCCGCGAGTTGCCGGTGACCCTGAAGGTGAAGGAATGCCGGCTCGATACCGCGCTCGGCGCGATCGCGTACCTCTGCGACATGCGCGTGATCTACCGCCGAGGGCTCGTCATGTTCACCACGGAAGACGCGGGCTGGCTGCGGCTCAGGCGCGGCCTCAAGCGCCAGGGCGCGGGGGTCGTCGTCGCGCCGGGCTACGTGCTCACGCGGCTGGAGACGGTCGAGCAGGCCGCGCATATTCGCGTGGCCCCGCCGAACCGCAGCGCGACGATTGTGGACGTGGACCAGGAAGCGGGGACCGCGCTGCTGAAGCTGGAAGGCAAGGAGTAGGCCCTGGCGTTCCGGGAATACGGAATGCGGCGGCCGAATTCGAAAGGATTCGGGCCCCCAACCCTGGCCCTTCCCCCAGTGGGGGAAGGGGAGGGATGAGGGCGCCGCTGCGCCTGCCCCTTTACCCGCCCCTCACCACGCACACGAGTCCCCGCCGCGGGGTCACGGTCTGCACGCGCTCGAACTCGACCGCGCCCAGGCCCTTCAGCGACAGGCGCTTCAGCTTGATCTTGCCCTTCGCTACGGCCAGCTCCACGCGCGCGCCCTTCTTGCCCGGGCGCTGCTTGACTGTGCCCCACGCGTGGCCGTTGCTCCAGAACCACTGCGTCGGTTCGGCCGCGGCCGCGAACTCGATGGACTGATCGACCGCGGAGTAGTGGAACCCGGTGAGCGCGAGCAGCGCGGCCCAACTCGCCATCGCGCGCGCATAGTGGTGGCCGCATTCGGCTTCGTCGAAGGGGCTCCGCTTCTTGCCATCGTAGCGGCCGCGAATATCCTGGATGCACTGGAGCCCGAGCTGGGTCTGGCCCTCGTAGAGCATGCCCACGGCCGCGGTGTACTCGAACCCGGTCATGACCTCGCCGAAGTAGGGGAACGGCCGTTCGGGCCGGCGGCCCCGGGGGTAGCTCGCCATGAGGAGCGCGGACTC
>JAJRTI010000934.1 GCA_024278415.1 Planctomycetota bacterium
CGAACACTGCCCCCTCGCCCGTGCACAGAAATGTGAACGCAACACTGAGGGCAAGCGCACCAAGAACAACAGCCGCGACGAGCTTGGGCAAGCGGCTCGGTGCAGCGGTGTCAGGCGGCATGGGCGCTACCCTGTGAGTTCGAGAGCCTGGGCCAGTTGGACCATTTGCTGCGGTGTGAGTTGCTCGCCGCGCACGCCAGGGTCCAGCTCCGCGCGCTCGATGGCCGCAGCGATGGCCGCGCGGTCGCCCGGGATCGCGGGCACGCCGTCGAGCGCGTTGAGCAACGTCTTGCGTCGCATGCGGAAGATGGCATTGGCGACACGCTTGAGGCCCTTCAGCGTGGCCTCGTCCACCCGCTCCTCCTCGGACTTGGGCTTGATGCACACGATGGCCGATCGCACGTCAGGCTTGGGCCAAAACGAGCCGGGCGCGAGGCCGCGGAGCAAGCGGGCTTCGCATTGCAGTTGCACGACGACGCCCAAGTACGAGTAGTCTCGTGTGCCGCGCTGGGCCACGAGCCGCTCGCCGACCTCCTTTTGGATCGTGAGCACGAGCCGCTCGACAGGCCAAGAGCCTTCCACAAACGCGGTGATGATCGGCGTGGCCACGCAGTAGGGGAGGTTGGAGACAACCTTGAGCCGGCCGCCGCCGCCAAGAAGCTCGTCGAGCGCGGCCGTGAGCGGCTTGGACAGGTTGCCGTGGCCGTCGAGCGCGTCATGCGCGAGGATGCGCACGTTGGGGCAGGGCGCGAGTTCTTGGCTCGCGATCGCGGCCAGCGTGGGGTCGATCTCGCAACTCAGCACGCGGGCCCCGGACTCGGCGAGTTTCTTGGTCAAGTTGCCAAGGCCCGTGCCCACTTCGAGCACGCGGTCGCCAGGGGTGAGTTCTGCCGCGTCCGCGATGTAGTCGAGCACGGCCTCATCAATGAGGAAGTTTTGCCCGTACTTGCGTTTCAGGTGGAGGCCGAGTTGCTTGACCAGGTTTTTGACCCTGGCGCCGCCCATGGAGCGTATCTTGGAGCCTTGTGGACGCATCAGTTGTTGTGGCTAGCCATTTGAACCGCGGTGCGTAGGGCCGACTTGAGGGACGATGGATCCGCAACGCCCTGGCCGGCAATGTCGTACGCAGTGCCGTGGTCTGGGGAGACTCGGATGATGGGAAGGCCGAGCGTGATGTTGACGCCTGTGTCGAACGCGAGGAGCTTAATCGGGATGTTGCCCTGGTCGTGATACATGGACACCACCACGTCGTACTGCCCCTTGAGTGCTTGCACGAACGCCGCGTCTGCCGGGACCGGGCCGACACAGTCCATGCCTTGCGAGTTGGCCGTCTCGATCGCCGGCGCGATGACGTCGCGTTCCTCGTGGCCGAAGAGCCCGCCTTCGCCGCTGTGGGGGTTGAGCCCGCACACGCCGATGCGGGGCCGGTCGATGGCGAAGTAGCGTTTGAGCGCGTCGTGCGTGATTTGGATCGTCTCCAGGACCAGTTCGGTCGTGAGCCGCTCTGGAACGTCGCGGAGCGCGCAGTGGGTCGTCACGAGCGTCGTACGGATGCGCTCCTCGGCCATCATCATGACCGAGCGCTTCGCGCTGGTGTAGTGGGCGAGGAGTTCCGTGTGGCCGGCGAAGTGGTAGCCGGCGGAGTTGAGGGCTTCCTTGGAGATCGGCGCAGTCACAATGGCGTCGACCGTGTGGTGCAACGCGAGGCGGATGGCCTTGAGAATCGCCCCGGCCGCGGCCGCGCCGCCCTCGACTGACAGCTTGCCGAACTCGACACGCTCGAGCGCCGTCTCCGGCAGGGGCATCAGGCCCACGTCGGGCAGGGCGTCGCGGTCGCAGTCTGGCGGGACGCTGGGGAGGCCGAGTTCCATGCCGAGTGTGCGGGCCGCCTCAAGGAACACGCCCCGGTCGCCGACGACGATCATCTTGCCAAGGCCGCGGACCTCGTCGTCTTGCAGCGCTTTGAGCACCACCTCCGGGCCAATGCCGGCCGGGTCGCCCATGGTCAACGCGATCACGGTATCCACGGCTAGGCGAACCCTCCTTCCTGGAGCTTCGCAAGCAATACCTCGCCGGTGCTCGCGGGCGCAGGGCCCTGGCCCATCAACAGCTTCTTGACCCATTTGCCGAGCATGTCGGTCTCGATATTGGCCACGTCTCGCTCGCGCTTGAAGCTGAGCGTGGTGTGCTCGAAGGTGTGGGGTATGACCGCGACCGAGAACGAATCCGGCGTCAGGTCGATGACCGTCAAGCTGATGCCGTCAACCGCGACCGAGCCTTTGTCGATCAACATAGCCGCAATGTCCGCGGCGACGCCGAAGGTGAACGTCCACTGGCCGGGCTCGCGGCGTGCGGCCTTGACCTCTGCCACGCCATCGACGTGGCCCAACACAAAGTGGCCGCCGAGCCGGTCTCCAACGCGAAGCGAGCGCTCCACGTTCACCCTGTGCCCAGGCTGGAGCGTGGCGAAGGACGTGCGCGAGAGCGTTTCAGTAGAAACGTCAAACTCCGCGACCGCGCCTTGGAGCGAGGTGACCGTGAGGCACATGCCGTTGACTGCGATGCTGTCGCCGATCGCCGCGTCGTCAACGAGATGGCCGAGATCGAGGGCCAGAACGCTCGAAGCAGCGCCGCGGCGTATGGCCATGACCGGCCGAAGGTCTTCGATGATGCCCGTGAACATGCTGAGCTTCCAGACGGTGTCATCCCGCGAGATCGTCGCCGTCACCTATGCCTTCGGGCGGGAAGCGTTTGCGCAAGGCATCGGGCACACCGAGCCCCGCGACAAGACCCGACAGGCAGTACAGGCCCAGAAGCAGAGAGAAGGAGTACGGCTTGGTGAGCAAAAGGAATACGATGACGAAAATGAGGAGCGAGAAGAACTGCGCGGGCCGGTGGTCCTTGAAGAGCCAGATCGCGACGTGGAGGTAGGGGACCTTGCTGATCATGAGCGCGGCGAGCGCCAGCGCAACGAGCGGCAGCATAGTGGGGATAATGGGCCGCATCTCCATGCCGTACGTGTCCACCAAGTCGCGGTGGAGGATGACCATGACCGCGATCATGCCTGCCGCGGCCGGGCTCGGAAGGCCCTGGAAGTACTCGTGCGCGCCCTCCTCGTCGTCGGTGTCCATATTGAACCGGGCCAACCGCAAAGCCGCACACACCAGAAAGAGGCTGCTCATGATCCAGCCGATGCGAGGCGGGAAATTGGCCGGCATCATGGCTTTGACGAGGAATGCCGGCGCAAAGCCGAATGTCACTACGTCCGCCAGGGAATCCAGCTCCGCACCGAACGTGCTGGTGCTCTTGAGCAGCCGGGCGATCTTGCCGTCGAGCGCGTCGAACACCATGGCGAGCAGAATGAACCAAGCCGCGGTGTCGAAGCTGCCTACGGCTTGCCGCGCGTAGCCCTCCACGTCATCGGCTGCGAGCTTGTGCATCCAGATGCCGCGGGCGGCAAAGCTCACGGACGCGAAGCCGCAGATGATGTTGCCCGACGTGAGCAGGCTGGGCAAAACCGGAATCTTCTTCATGGCTTCAGCCTTCCCAGAAGGGTCTCTCCCGCGGCCACGGTCTGCCCGACCTGGACCGCGAGTTCGAATTCGGCGTCCTTGGGCACGAACAGGTCCGTTCGAGAACCAAACTTGATCATGCCGATCTTCTCCCCAGTGGCGAGCGTATCGCCAACGCGGCAAGCACACACGATGCGCCGCGCAATGAGGCCTGCAATCTGCTTGACCAGCAGCTTGACCGGCCGCGCACCCTCCGTCTCAATCCCGATCGCGTTGTTCTCGTTGCGATGGCTGCTATCGCCCGACATGGCGTTCATGAATTCGCCGGGATGGTATTGCATGTACGCAACCCGCCCCTTGAACGGCGAGCGGTTGATGTGGACGTTGAACACGGACAAGAAGATGCTGATCTTGAGCGCGGGCCCTTGGATAAACTCGTCCTCCTCGCACTCAACGATCTCGGTGATCTTCCCATCGGCCGGAGCGACAACCACGTCATCGCCCTCAGGCGCGACGCGGCGTGGATCGCGGAAGAAGTACAGCACAAAGAGGCAAAGGAGGCCTGTGGCCGGCGCGAGCCACGGCAGGAAGAAGGCCAGAGCGACCGTGGCGCCGAGGGTGAGTGCGACGCCGACAACGATTTCCTTCGTGCCGTACGATGTGAGGGGGATGCGCAAGTGGGGACTCCACGATCGTGTGCCGGCCGGCCGATTGGCGCGGGCGAGTGGGCGCGTCGAGGGATAGGAAGGGCCAACCCCGCGCTTGACGCACCATGCCCGGAGTGTGATAGAGGATACGTATTATCTACAGATTGGCGTCGCAGTCAAGGACTGGGGCTCGGTGCGCTTCTCCTTTCCCTGCCTACCCTCCTGTGGAGATAGCAACGCATTCATGGAACGCAACGAATGAGCCGAAGTCGGAGCGAGTGCGGAACACACCGCGGCTGGTCGCGCACATGTTACTGCGTGCCGCGCGCTTGCGAGCAACAGCGGCGTTCCCGCACGTGCGGGACTTCCGCATCGCGTCCCCGGGGGGCTCAGATTCTCACTGGGGCGCCGCTGTCCGCAGATTCGATAGCCGCCCAGGCCGTGCGCAGAGCGAGGGTCGCGTCGTCGAGGGTCCCGATCGTGGGAGCCTTGCCCTCGCGCAAGCAGGTGAGAAAATGCGAAATCTATCGCAGGTAGGCGTCACGTTCGTCCACCTTGGGGAGGGTCGCCTCGCCGTTGCGGTACAGAATGAAGTCGTTGATGCCGTGCTCGCGGTTCTCCACGTTCACCCCGGCCTTGAAGATGTACTCGATAGCCCCGGCTTCGCCTGTGACACGCAGCGACATGGTGAAGGGGTAGGGGGGTGGCATGGAGATGCTGCTGCGGAACGTCGCGGCGACACCGCTGTCATACGTGACGAGCGCGTTGATGTCGTCATACGCGCCAAGGTCGTTCTTGTGGCCGGAGGCCAAGACTTGCGCAGGCTTGCCGAAAAGCCAGTTGCAGAAGTCGAGGTCGTGGATCATGAGCGTCACTGGGACGCCGCCGCTCTGGCTGGGGTCCTCGTACCAGCGGGTCCAGTCTGGCGCTTGGCAGATACGCTGTGCGCAAGCCAAGCGCGGCGTCCCGATCTCGCCGGCGCTCACGATCTGCTGAATCTTCTCGTACTGGGGCCAGAAGCGCACCACGTGCGCCACCATGCAAGGCACGCCGGCCTCAGCCACAATGCGTTGGATCTCTTCCGCCTCGGCCACGGTTCGGGCGACCGGCTTTTCGACCAGAATGGCTTTGCGAGCGGCTGCGGCGAGGCGTATCATCTCCACGTTCAGGTGGGTCGGCGTGCAGATATCGACCACGTCTACGTCGGCATCCGCGAGGAGGGATTCGAGGCCGGGGAAGTCCGATGTGTGGAACTGACGCGCCAGCTTCTTGCGATTCGTCTCCCCCCGGCCAACAAAACCGGCGATGCACACGCCGTCGAGTTGCCGATACGCCTCGGCGTGCGTGACGCCCATGAACCCAGATCCGACGATGCCTACGTTGATCATAGTGGACCACCTCCGTGCGTCGAGTGTCGTATTGCGCGCAGTGTAACAGTGGCCTAGGCGCCTGTCAACGCGAGTGCGCGGCGCATTCTCTGCGCTTGCTCCTGCATGCGTCGCGGGCTAATATCGCTGTCCAATGAGCCACTTGCAAAACTCCACTAGGGCCGATGCGTCGCCCCTAGTGTCATGTCATGGCTGAGGTGTCGAACACGGAGGCGCCGCAGTGCGACCGTGGGGGCGACCCGCTTGTAGTGGCGACCGTCAGGGCGCCCTCTGCTCCGATGGCGAATCGGCGCCCGAGCGGAAGGCCCTGACGGGCCTACTACAAGCGCTACGTCGCCCGCTCGCGGTCGCGTCGTGTCCCTCCTCCACCCGCTGCCACGCAGGCCAGAGCAGGCCTCGTCCGCCGTGCGTCGGACACTGTGACGAGGACTGCGCCGCGAGCGGTGCGACAGCACATGCATGACAAG
>JAJRTI010000935.1 GCA_024278415.1 Planctomycetota bacterium
CTGAGCCTCGCCGCGCCAATGCCGGCGCGAATCGAGTGGGACCAGTGCATGGCCCACGACAGCGAACATGCCTACTTCGCGGGCCTCTGGCTGGCATCCGTGCCGCGGGGAAAGCGCGAAGCGCTGAGAGTTGGGCTCGGCGGCGGCGGCTTGGGCCGCGTCGTGTTTCTCGAAGGCAGCCGTTCGGCCGCAGGCCAGGTCGTGCCGGGCAAATGGTACACGCTCAGGCTCGACCTCCAGCCCACGCGGCAGGTGCTCACGGTGTTCGTGCGCGGGCGAGAGAAGCCTCTGCTGACGCTCGACACCTGGCGCATCATGAGCCACGGGCCGTTCCGTCTGCGCTTCTTCCAATGCGACACGCGGCTCGGGCCCAGCAATCCGGATACATACGACCAGGACCGAGGCGCGACGAGGATCGACAACCTGCGCATCACGGCCGCCGCGCTCGCCATGCCAAAACCAAGGCCGGTTCCGGCCGTGACGAACCCCTTTGCCGTGCCCATCGTGTTCAACCGCGCCATGCGATGGCTCACCCGCGAGCACGGCCTGAGCCGCGGGCGCCTAGCGTACGACGCCGCAGCTTGGCTGCCGCTCACCGGGGCCCGCGCCGCGTCGCGGTGGCTGGAGCTGAAGCCCTGGCGCGGGCTGAAGCCATGCGCATGGCCCGACCAGCCCCACGAGGCGCGCGTGGGCGACCACGCGTCGGAGTTCGCGTTGCCCAAGGCCGCGAAGGAAACGACGTTTGCGCTGCGCGCGTTTCAGTGCAATCTCGATCAGCACGGAGTGCTGGCGTGGGATGCGAAGCCGAATGCGGCCGAGTGGCGGCTCGATGTCTACGCCACCGACGGAGTGCGGCCGCGCACGTGGCCGTTGTGGTCGAGCGGCTGGACGGCCAAGGCGGACGCGAGCCGCATCGATCTGCGTGCGATCTGCCGCCAAGCCGGCCGGCCGAACCGCTATGCAGAGATTGATGTGCTGTTGCGGCTGCGCGGCGCGGCCGGGGGCCGGCTGCGGCTCAAGTTGGGCTTCGAGGGCAGGGCCGCGGTCGTGCCGCGCTGGCCAGTCGTGGCGACCGCGAAGGAAGCCGCAGAGAGCGGAGTCGCCGTGGAGGCGATTGTGGTGGACGAGGCCGGCGCGGTCGTGGCTGACGAGTCTGTCCGGCTTCGCGCGGGCCGCCGCGGCCGTTGGACCGACCTGGCGCCCGTGGGCGAGCACGGCATCCGACGCGGCGTGATAGAGGGACTCGCAGCAGGCGAGCACGAGGTCAGGCTTGTAGCCACAGGCGACAACGGCCGGGAGTTGGCCGCGACGACTGTGACGGTGAGCGTCACCGACCTCGACTTCCTCACCCACTACGACGCGGCCAAGCGTTCGTACTGCACGGCCGACGGTCGAGCCGCCGGCCCGCTGCTGGGCGACTTGTTCGCGTGGGTTCCGTATTCCGAGTTCATGCCGGCGCGGCGCCGGCTTATCCTCGGCATGGATCAGCGGGAGGAGGGCAAGCCGTTCCACTATACGAAATGGCGAGCGTTGCCCCGGCGCGAGATCGACACGTACATCGACTACATGGCGCGCAGCGGTGTGCGCGTGCTGCGCTTGACGCCCAACGTGAGCCCGGCCGAGTACTACCTCGACGCCGGCGGCCGGCTCGCTCCGCACGGCATGGAGCAGTTCGCCTACATCCTCGCGGCCGCGCGGCGCAACGGCCTGCGCACGGTCATCAACTTGCACCACTACCCTTACCTCAGCGCCTCGACCGGCCGCAAGCCGCCGGTGCAACGCTACGTCGACGCCGGCTACCCCCAACCGATGAGTTGGACGAGCGACGCCATGTGGAGGCATCTGTCGTCCTACCTCGACCAACTGCTCGGATTCACCGGCGATGACCCAGCGGTCATGGCGTATTCGGTCATGGGCGAGAACGACCAGTTCATGCCGGCCGCGTGGCTCAACCGCGCGCACGATTTCATCAAAGCGCGGGCCCCGCGGCAGATGGTCGTGCTGGAGCAGGGAGGCTGCTTCCGAATCGCCGATGGCCGGTTGCAGACCTGGCGCGAGTACAAGCCCGCGCACGACGGCGGGCTCGGGTACCGCACGTACCACACGGGCCGGCACAAGACCGACTGCTTCATGGCCGTGGCGGCAAGAATCTTCAACATGACGCGGCCGAGCTACTTGGGCGAAGTCTCGTGCGGCATCCACACCGATCCCGCGTTCGTGACGAAGTACCGCGATGCGATGGGCATCGCGCTCACCCTCCAGCAGCCCATGAGCATCGCCTGGAGCGCGGCCATGGTCGAAGGCCAGTGCAAGGCGTTCACCGAGGCCGCGCGGCTTGTGGATTGGACCGCGTTCCGCCGCGCGCGGCCTCCCGTAGCGGTTGTCGTGGACAAGGTTGAGCCGGCCGACATCAGCCGGCTCACGCAAATCGAGGAGGCGCTGGCCGCGGCGCCGCTGGACTGTGAGTACGTGCGCGAGCCGTTTGAGCGCAAGGCGTACGCGCTCGTCGTCGATGCGCGAAGCGGGGAGCCGAATCTCGGCGGGCTCGATGGCATCGCCGAGCGCGCGGCGTTGCGGCTGCCGCCGGGCAACCACTGCACGTACGCGCTCTCGCAAGACCGGCGCTGGCTGCTCGCTTACATCCGCAATGCTCAGCACTACGAGATTGGGCTATGCGACATCCGAAGCGTGGGGCGCTATCGCCTTGCCGACCGCGAGCGGGACGTGCAGATGCAACTGCGCGGCTTTGCCGGCGCGAGCCACTACCGGATTTGGGACGCGGCCGCGGCCCGCATCGTCGCGGCTGGAGAGTTCTCTGGCGCCACGACCATCGGGCTCCGCGCGACGCCCGCCGACTTGCTGCTGCTTGTCGCGCCACATGAGGAGACGCGCTAATGGCTCATGTGGCTAAATGGTGGGTCGTGTACCTTTTCGACAACCCGCTGCGCCGGCTAATCCTCAACCCGGAGCCGATCTTCAGTTCGTACGTCAAGCCCGGCATGACCGTCCTGGACGTAGGCTGTGGTGCTGGCAGCCATGCGCTTTGCATGGCCAGGCTTGTAGGCGAGCGCGGCCGCGTCATCGCGGTCGACATCCAGCCGCCGCTGCTGAAGGCCGTCGCCCGTCGCGCGCGCCGGGCCGGGCTTGACGACCGTATCGAGACGCGGCTGATTACATCCGACTCGATCGGCGTCGAGGAGCCCGTTGACTTCGTGAACGCGTTTTGGATGATCCATGAGACGCCCGACGCGCGACGCTTGACGGTACAGATTGCCGCGGTGCTTCGAGACGCCGGAACCTTCCTCGCGGTCGAGCCCCGCGGGCACGTAAGCGAGGACGCGTTCCGCGAGCTTGAGTTGATGGCCGAAGAGGCCGGCCTGCGCGTGCGCGAACGCCCAAGGATTCGGTTCAGCCGGGCCGCGGCCTTCGCCAAGGCTGGCGGCATGTAACCAGGCGTTCTGGCCTCTCCCGAAGCCCAAAGGGCTTCTGTCTTACAGCCCAGGGTTCGCGAGCGAAGCTCGCAACCCTGGGTCATCGGCCCGCACGCGCCACACAACCCCGAACGGGGTTGCGTCCTTCTCTGATCGCATGCGCATAGGACCGAGCCGACACAACCCCATTCGGGGTTGGTTGCGCTGTTTCAACGCGCTCCCAGGGTAGCGGCCAGCGGCCGCTACCCTGGGCTGTAAGACAGAATCCCTTCAGGATTCTGAGAAGCAGAGAAGGATTCCCTTGGAGACAGAGATGAGGACATGCAAATACATGTGGCGGCCGATCACATTAACTCGCCGGCTTGGCGCGGCCATGGCGCTCGCGTTGGCCGCGGCCTCTGCCGCCGCGTGGGGCCAAGCCGACTCCCGCGTCCCCGCGGACCTGCCGCCGGACTTCGTGCCCCTCGGCGTGTACCTCAGTTGGGAGCGCACCAGCGCTTGTGCGCGGCACTACGGCATCGACCGATGGGACGACGTGCGCCGCCGGCTCGACGCGATCGCGGCGAACCACGTGGATACGCTGTGGGTGACGAACATGTCCGAAGCCGACCTGCCGCAGTTGATCCAAGAGTGCGAGAAGCGGGCAATTCGGCTCATCCCCAGCATGGGCACCGTCGAGGGCAAGATCGATTGGCGGTGGAGCAAGGGAGGCCGCTACTATGACAAAGTGATCCCGCGCGTGGTGAAGCTCGCGGGCGACTCGAAGACGCTGGCCGGGTGGGTGCTGAGCGACGAGCCCAAGCGCGAGATTCTGCCGCGCATCGAGCAGTTGCGCCAACGCTTCCGCAAGGCCGACCCGAATCGCTTCTGCCTGGTGGTGAGCATGTGGCCGCAGACTCCTTACGTGGCGAAAGAGACGAAGCTGCCGGTGGTGTGCGTGGACCTCTACCCGTTTTTCGGGCCAAGGGATCCCAACGGCCCGCACACGGATGGCGCCAGCCGGCACTTCTTCCGCACGAACGCACGGCGCATGGTCGAGGCCATCGGCGACAGAAATGTCGCGCCGTGGATCATGCCCATGTGCTTTAGCGACGTGTGGGGGCCGCGGCGCTACGACGGCCGCGGGCACATGATCGCGCTGCCCGGCTCGTACATGCACTGGCGCTGCCCCACGCTCGCGGAGATGCGTTGGCAAGTCTGGGAGACGCTGCGGAGCGGCGGCAAGGGCATGATCTTCTACACGCTCGCACCCGAGGCCCCCACCCCCAAGACGGAAACGCTGCCCCCGGCGAAGATCGCAGAGAAGAACTCCAAGATCCTCCTCGCGAAGCAACCGACGGACATGGGCCCGAACGCGCTCACGAATCCCAATGGCAGCCCGACGGCACAGTTGGATGAGCTGGGCCGGGCGTATGCGTTGATCAAGCCGCACACGAAGCTGATCCGGCGATGGCGCCGCACGCCGCTGCTCGTGGCCACCACGGAGTCGCCGATCAGCAGCCAATGCTTCGTTGACCCGAAGACAGGAAGCTATTACGCGGTGCTCGTGAACGACGACCTCCATCGGCCGCGCGTAGCGGAGATCCGGCTCGAGGCGGGCGCGACTGCGCTGCGCGACATCGTGCACAAGGAGGACATCAAGCTGACGTTGGACTTCGCCGGCGGCAGCAGCACCGGCAGGCTTGCCCTCGCGGCAGGCGAGGGGACGATTCTGGCGATTGTCCGTGAGTAGGTGAATAATTGGGGGTTTCGCTTCGAGTAATATGTAGAAGCGAAAATGAAACGGAACACTTCAGCCGATTGCAACAGCCGTTGGCCCCATGAACGTGCGCGAGTTCGATGGACAGCGTTTCCGCTTGACGCAACGCTGTTTGGAAGCCCAACGGGCTTCCGGCTTCTAGCCCAGGGTTGCGGCCGCAGGCCGCTA
>JAJRTI010000936.1 GCA_024278415.1 Planctomycetota bacterium
ACGCTTCGGCGAGGGCCAGTGGGACGCGCGCGCAGCCGTGAAGGGCCGGGACGAGATCGCGTGGCTCGCGGAGCAATTCAACCACATGGCCGACGAGATCCAGCGGCACAACGTGCGCCTGGAGGCCGTGGTGGCGGAGCGGACAGTGGAGCTTCGGAAATCCCGGCGAGCGGCCTTGAGTCTGCTGCAAGACACGGAGACCGAGAGGCGACGGGCCGAAGAAGCCGGCCGGCTCGCCGCACAGCGCGCGGAATGGGCCCAAGCCCTTCAGGAGGCTGGCGAAGTCCTGTCGAAAAGCCAGGACTTCGCGACCTTGGCCCGAACCGTGTGTCAGGGGCTAGTGGACCGGCTGGGCGCGAAAATGGCGTGGTTCGGGGTGGCTGGCGACGACGGCCAGGTGCGGCCCGTCGCGTTCAGCGGCGCGGACGCGCAGGAGGAGCACGAGGTGCACGAGAGGCCGGGGTGCCAAGAGCGGATCATCCAGTCGGACGAAGCGTACTTGGTGAACGACCCGTTGAATGCGCCGCCGTTCCCCGGCTGCCCGGCGTTGGCGCGCGCACATGGCTTCCGCTCGTGCCTGGTCTTGCCGATCGAGATCGGGGATCAGCGCCGGGGTGCGCTGACGATCCGATGCGTCGAGCCCCTGGCGGAGGCCCCAGCGGTGCAGGCGCTGCCGCTGCTCCAGACCCTCGCCCATCACACCGGCCACGTCTGGGGCCGGATCGAACTCACCGAGCATCTGCACCAAGCGCGGCTCGCCGCGGAAGCCGCAAGCCGCGCCAAGAGCGCCTTCCTCGCGGCGGTGAGCCACGAACTGCGCACTCCGCTGAACGCGGTCATTGGGTTCGCCCAACTGCTCTCGCAAGGTTTGGCCGGGAAGCTCAACGAGCAGCAACAGGGCTACGCGGAGGACATCGCGACGGCCGGCCAACACCTGCTGTCGCTCATCAATGACATCCTGGACCTGTCGAAGATCGAGGCGGGCAAGATGGAGTTGGAAACGGCCCCGGTAGCCCTGGCCCCCTTGCTGCGCGACAGCCTCGTGCTGGTGAAGGAGAAGGCGCTCCGCCACGCCATCACGCTCACTGCGGAGATCGCGGCCGACGTCGAGCCGCTCATCATCGAAGCGGACGAACGCAAGCTCAAGCAGGTGGTGTACAACCTGCTGTCGAACGCGGTGAAGTTCACGCCGGATCAGGGCGCGGTGACGGTGGGCGCGCGGGTGGCGTCTGGCTCCAGCGCCACTGGGGCCACGTGCGTAGAGATCTTTGTGGCCGATACAGGCGTGGGAATCCGGCCCGAAGACCAGGAGCGCATCTTCCGCGAATTCGAGCAGGTCCAATCGAGCTACTCGCGCCAGCACCAGGGCACGGGCTTGGGCTTGGCTTTGGCCCGCCAGTTTGTGGAACTGCATGGGGGCCGCCTGTGGGTGGAAAGCGCCGGCGAAGGCCAAGGCAGCACATTCAGATTTGTGATCCCCGTTCAACTGTCGAGTTGGAATGACGAAGATGAGCGCCACAATTCTTGTAGTTGAAGACGACCCGACCAATCGACGATTGGTCTTGGCCATACTCACCTTGTCTGGCCACGAAGTCCTTGAGGCGGACGCCGCGGGACCGGCCATCGAGTTGGCCAAGTCGGCATCGCCGGATGTGATCCTGATGGACGTGGGCCTGCCCGACATGGACGGGCTGGACGCGTCGCGAATACTGAAAGAGGATCCCGCCACCCGCCATATCCCCATCATCGCGGTCACCGGCCGCGCCATGCCGGCAGACGAAGAGCAAGTCAGAGCCGCGGGATGCGACGCCTACGTGGCCAAGCCTTATGACATTGACACGCTGACCGAGACCCTGGCGCTCTTTATCGAATCCCATGAGGCCTAACGCGCCGCCCCTTCCTCTTGGGATAGAAAGCAATGGATATGGAACCCTCCGCACGCATTCTGGCAGTGGACGACGAGCCTCGGAATCTGACCCTGATCGAAGGCATGTTGACGCCCTTTGGCTACGAAGTGATCTGCGCGTCTAACGGAGCGGAAGCCATCGAAAAGGCGGTCACCTGCGATCCGGACGTGGTTCTGCTGGACGTCATGATGCCGGTCATGGACGGATTCGAGGTCGCTCGCCGGCTGCGGTCGGACGCACGCACCCGGCAGACGCCGATTGTCATGGTGACCGCGCTCGATGGTGTGGACCACCGGGTGCAGGCCCTCGAAGCGGGGGCGGACGATTTCCTGAGCAAGCCGGTCAGCCACGTGGAGCTGTGCGCTCGCGTGCGCACCCTGGCGCAGGTCAAGGCGTATCACGACCACGTCAAAAGCGAGCAAGGGCGGCTGGAGGCCGAAGTCGCCAAGCGCACGCGAGACCTTGAAAAGGCGATGCGCAAGATCGAGACCCTGTCGATGGAGGCGATCTACCGGCTCTCGCGCGCGGCTGAGTACCGGGACGACGACACGGGCGAGCACATCCAACGCATGAGTCGATACGCGGCCGCGGTGGCCCGGCAGATGGGGCTCAACGACAACGTGGCGCGCACCCTGCTGTACGCCGCGCCCATGCACGATGTGGGCAAGATCGGCATCCCCGACCGGGTGCTGCTCAAACCGGGCAAGCTGGACGACGAGGAGTGGGCTCTGATGCAGCAGCACACGACCATCGGCGGCCGTATCCTGGACGGATCGCCCGCGCCGGTGGTGCGGGTGGCGAGAACCATCGCGCTCACCCATCACGAAAAGTGGGACGGGGCCGGATATCCCCGCGGCCTGAAAGGCAAGGCCATTCCGCTGCTGGGCCGTATCGCGACGATCACCGACGTGTTCGATGCGCTCATGTCCAAACGCCCTTACAAGGAGCCGTTCTCGCTGGAAAAAACGTGCGCCATCATTCGAAAGGGATCGGGCAACCATTTCGACCCGGAGGTCGTGGAGGCCTTTTTTGCTGTGATGGACGAACTGCTCGCGATCCAACGGGAGTATCAATCGGCCGCGGACGCCCCCTTCCTGCTGCGCGTGGGGACCAAGCCCGCCCCAACGCCGCACCAGTAGCGCGGCCCCGCCCTGGCCGCCGCGGCACACGCAGAGGACCCGAATTCCGGCGAATTCAGCTACCACGCAGACACGGTTCGCGGACCCACCGCGCCCCACGCGGGCGTCGCCTCGCGAACGGACGGGCCGACAACACCATGACACAAACGGACGACGCCATCGAGCCCCGGTTCCGGCCCATCCACCTGCTCTTCATTGCAATGGCGTGCATGGGCCTGTCCGGCGCGATCTTCGAGACCACGCTCAACAACTACCTCGCGGACGTGTTTGAGCTGGCCGCGGACGCGCGGGGGAGGCTGGAGTTCCCGCGCGAGCTGCCGGGGTTCTTGTGTGCGGTGTTCGCCGGCGTGCTGTTCTTCCTGCCGGAAACGCGCATGGCGGCCGTGGCCGCGGGGGCCATGGCCGTTGGCCTGATCGGCCTCGCGCAGGTCCACATTGGCTACTACCACATGATCGCGTGGCTGTTCCTTTGGAGCGCGGGCACGCATCTGCTCATGCCGCTGCGCGCGTCGTTGACCATCCACCTATCGGCGCCGGGCCGCTAGGGCACGCGGCTGGGCCAAGTCGCGTTTGTGCGGTAGCTGGGCACAGTGGCCGGGTCGCTGTTGGTGTGGCAAGTGTTGAGCCGGCTCCCGCAGATCTACCGCATCTCGTTCCTCTGCGCGGCCGGGGCCGGCATCGTGGCCGCGCTGGTGTTCATGGCCATGCCCAAGGGGGAGCGCCACAAGACGCGGTCGACCCGGTTCGTCTTCAAGAAACGCTACCGCGTCTACTACGTGCTCTGCGTGCTCTTCGGCGCGCGCAAGCAGATGTTCATCACCTTCGGCCCGTGGGTGCTCGTGAAGGTGTTCCACCAGCCTCCGCAGGCCATCGCCAAGCTCTGGCTCATCGCGTCTGTGTTGGGCTTGGTGGTCAACCCCCTGCTCGGCCGGGCCATTGACAGGATCGGCGAGCGCGCGGTGCTCGTGGCCGATGGGTTCGTGCTGCTTGCGATCTGCGTCGGCTACGGCTTCTCCGAGAGCCTCCTCTCGCACGACGCGGCGCTCCACGTGCTCCAGGCGTGTTTCGTCGCCGACCTGCTCATGTTTTCCGTGGGCATGGCGCGGCACACGTACGTGGGCAAGATCGCGGAGACGAAGGACGACCTCACGCCCACGCTTTCGCTCGGCGTGACTATCGACCACGCGGTGAGCATGACCGTGCCCGCGCTGGGCGGCATGCTCTGGATGGGCTACGGGTACCCCGCGGTCTTCGCGGCCGCGGCCGTCGTGGCGGGCGCGACGTCGATCACCGCGCTGTTTGCCAAGGCGCCTGAAGCCAGCGCGGTGGGAGCGGAAAGCGAAGAAGAATGACGCGGCTGGGGCCGCTGGCGCGTTCCCACTCCGCCGCGGCGAACTCGTTCATACGACGACCCCCTCTTGGTGGGCCTCCCGATAGAGCGGACAGTCCACAGTTTCGTACTGTTCTGCCGACACAGGCTTGGCGCTGATGGGTCGCCCGGTTTCCAGCGCCAGAGGGTAGAGCGCCCGCAAGTTCGTATCCAAGTCTCGCCCGTAGTCTGAGACCTTGTCCAGCAGCACAAGCAGGTCGATGTCGCTGTCCGCGCCCGCGTCGCCACGGGCCTCCGAACCGTACAGCACCAGCCCGCGCAGTCGGTTGCCATGAGCGCTGTGGAGGCGCGCCTTGATCTCGTTGAGCAGTCGCTTCTGTGTCATGTGCCGGCCCTCCGCATGCATGCCTGGACAAGCCGATTGTCGCGTGACAGGTGACATCAGTCAAGGAACCCAGGCCAAGTGCGCGCCGCGCCGTTTGTAGCGCGCACGTCCGTGCGTTCCGCATCGCGTCCCCTGCTCCAAACGCGGCGCAAGGCAGCTTACCATGCCGGCCGCGCGGAGCCAATGCCCGCGACGCGCGGGGGGCGCGCCTTGTGGACGGTCCCCGATGCCGGCTAAAATGCTCGCTTTCAACGTGCGAGCCGAAACGGCTCGCGCAACCAGCAACGGGGCCGCCACGAAACACGACTCCCCCGCCTCAAGGAGCTTCACCATGCAAACCGTCACGAGCCACCTCTCGCGCTGCTTTATCGCCGGCATTGTCGCGCTGCTGCCCATTGGCGGCACGGTGCTCGCCGTGGGCTACATGGAGACGACCATCGCCGACTCCGGCCTGGGCAAGCAGCCCTTCTACTTCCCCGGACTGGGGCTCCTCGCGGTCACGGCCATCGTGTACCTCATCGGCCTGCTCGTGTCCACGTTCGTGGGCAAGTGGATCTGGGGCAACGTGGACCGGCTCCTCGACCGTCTGCCGGCGATTGGCAGCCTCTACCAGACGCTCAAGCAGATCCTCGGGTACGGCGAAGGCGAGGAGGCCATCTTCCAGCGCGTCGTGCTCGTGCCGAGCCTGGACCGCGACGCGGCGGAGATGGGGCTCGTGACGAACACGATCGCAGACCAGGCCGGAGCCGAGAAGCTGGTCGTGTTTGTGCCGGGCTCGCCCAACCCCGTGCAAGGCCGCATGCTCGTGATGGCCGCGGAGCAGACGATCCCCGTGGACATGCCCGTGAGCGAGGCGCTCAAGGCCGTGCTGTCCATCGGCAAGACGAGCCTCGCAATCGAGCCGCCCAAAGGGGCTTGATCCGCGCGCATCGCTGTTCCCCCCCCGACCAATACTCGCGGCGGACGGCCGCGTCCGCCGCCTCCCCTTCAGGAAGCCCGCCCATGACAGCCACGCGCCTCGCACTCATCTTGACGGCCTTCCCGCTCGCCGCCCTCGCCGGCGATGGCCTTATCCGCAACCGCGACTTCGAACAGGGCGCCGCGGCATGGAAGCCCGACGCCGGCATGAAGCGCCAAGGCGCGTTCGGCGTCACGATGGACGCGAAGCGCAAGAGCGCGGTCATGCGCGTCGAGAACAAAGGCGTGAGCGGCAGCGTGTCCGTGTTCCAGGAAATCCCCATCCGGCCAGGCAAGGTCTACGAGCTGAGCGGCTGGGTGCGCTCGACGAAACTCCAGGAAGGCGCCGGCGTCGCGTTCCACTGCTTGGATTCCAAGGGCAAGCTGATCAAGCGCGTGTGGGCGCACCACGTCCCGTCGTGGGGAGCGCTGTATTGGCGAGAGATCTGGGAGCGCTTCACGCCGCCCAAGGGCACGGCCAAGATCCAACTCAAGTTGATCGTGTACAAAAAGGGCACGGTCTGGTTCGACGACCTCGCGCTCGTCGAGAAGGACCGGCCCAAGAAGGAGAAGATCGCCGGCAAGCCGATCACGGACGCCGGCCTCGCGGTCACGCGCATCGCCACGCCCAAGCCGCTGTACGCGCTGGACGTGGACGACCTCGACGGCGACGGCTCGGTCGCACTCGTCGTCGCAGACGTGGATGGCGTGGTCCGCTTGCAACGGGGCGCCGCGGTGCAGTGGGCGCGCGACATGGGAGGGCTCGTGCACTCGATCGACTGCGGCGACGTGGACGGCGACGGCCGCAAGGAGATCGCCGTGTGCACGATGAATCGCAAGGGCGAGATGGTCGTCATGGACGCCGAGGGCAAGACGCTGTGGACGTTCGCCGTGCCGGGCAAGCTCTTCAACCACGTCACGGTCGGCGACCTCGACGGCGACGGCAAGTGCGAGGTGTTTGTAACGTGCGGCAACCAGCTCATCGCGCTGTCGCCGGCCGGCCAGGTGCTGTGGCAGCGCAACTTCGGCGGCCCGCGCATGCGCATGGCCGCGGTGGGCGACGTGAACGGGGACGGCAAGCGAGACGTGGTCGCGTCGCTGCGGTCGCAGAGGATTTTTGCCGCGGCGTTTGGCGCGCAGGGCCAGCCGCTCTGGCGATACCAGCCGCGCGGCCTCAAGCGCATCAGCACGGAAGACGTGCACGTCGCGGACGTCGATGGCGATGGCAAGAACGAAGTCGTGCTGGGCTGCGCCGGCGGCCTCGTCCTGTGCATCCGCGACGGCGACACGCTCTGGGCCGCGCGGCGGGAGAAGAGCAAACGCTGGCCCAAGCACCGGGATGCAACCGCGAACTTCGGCAGCCAGCAAAGCCACACGGTCGTGGCCGATTTCTGCAAAGACCGCCCCGGCCTGGAGACGCTCGTGTCGCTCGTGGACACGGTCTGGCTGCTCGACTCGCGGGGCAAGCGCATCTGGGAGACCGAGAGCGGCATCCTCGTGCGAGACATGACGCTCGGACCGGACGGCGCGGTGTACGCGCCATCGAGCGGGTTCCGCGATCCGTCGCTCTACCGGCTTCGCCTCGTGCGCGGCCAGGGCAACCCCCTCGCCGACTACAAGACCGAAAACCCCATCTACGACACGCTCGAAGGCATGTACGAGCAGGTCCGCGCGCTGAAGCCGATGCCCGCGCCGGCGAACGCGGCCGGCAAGTTGCACGTGATCTACGCCAACATCGCCTGGCCGCACAGCCGATGGGGCAGCTACGAGCGGTTGAAGAAAGTGCACGAGTTCCTCAAGACGAAAGAGAGCGAACACCTGGAGTTCGTGTTCATGCTCTGGCCCAAGGATCTGCCGGTCGAGTTGCACCGCGGGGGCATGATCGAGCAGAAGGAGATCCTCGAGGTCGTGCAGTGGCTGGAGAAGCTCGGCCGGCCGTTCATGTTCTTCGCGGACCACGGCTGCTCGCCCAACCTGTCGCTCGACACGATCGAGAAGACGTTTCAACTCGCGCCCAACACCTGCCGCGGCATGTACGTGGCCGAAAACACCGCGCACTACCCAAGCCAGAAATGGGACGACTTCGTCGAGTGGGCCATGAAGGTCATGGACCTGTGTTTGAAGTACGGCGGCAAGAAGATGGTCTTCAAGGAGATGTTCGAGTCGTGGGCGTTCATCCCCGCCGATCCCAAGGTGCAGGCGACGCTGCTCCAGCCGAAGTACCGCGACGTGCTGGTCGCGATGTACGCGACGAACAACCCGTACGCGCCGGAGCTTCAGCTTGGCGGCATGGCCGGCCTCAAGCGTGCCGGGCTCATCTCGGACTGGGGCATCTCCACCCAGTACTGGAACTGGAGTTGGGGCGAGCAGCGCACCGCGCAGCAAAACTACACGATCTGCCCCGCGGACGTCATCCTCCGAATGGAGCTAACGAGCGCGTGCCTCGGGGGACGGTGGTTCCACGTCGAGGGAGGGCAGATCTACGCCAAACGCGGCGAGGGCGCGCTCGACCCACGCGCGCGGCGGCACCGCGGCATCGTGTACGAGCTGATCCGCAAGCGCGTGTTGCTCCCGGTCCGAGACGAGGACAACCTGAGCTACTCGCCGGTCGTGCTCGTGCGCCAATGCCACCCGGAGCAGGCGCAGGCGCAGGGCAAGATCGGGTCTCCCTACTCGCGCCCCATGGGGCCGCTGCGCTCCGGGCTCCTCGGCGTGAACGGCGCGCTCCAGACCGTGTTCCCCGGCTACTTCCCGTCGTACGCGTATGGCTCCCGCCGCTACACGTCGACCATGGCGCCCAAGACGCCATATGGGTTCGTGCGCATCATGCCGGATTGCACACGGGTGCAGGCGTGGCTGCACGCGCGCGCTTCCGGCAAGAATCCCCTGGTCCCCGTCCTCACCGACGGCTGCGACGTGTTCCTCGACGGCAAGCGCATGAGCGCCATCGACGCGCAGGCGACGATCGTGGAGGCCCTGAAGCGCGGCCGGAAGCAGCTCCCATTCCGCAGCCAAAGCGCGGCCGCGTTCGTGCATCGCATTGGCGACGGCTACCGCGTCTTCCTCTTGGACCCTGGTTACATGAACCCCACTGGCGCGAGTGTCTCGCTTGTCGCGCAGGGGCAGGGCGCCCACAGTTCAGCGCACGACGTGCTGAGCGGCGCAGCGGTCGCCGTCCAAAACGGAGCCCTCCGCGTCCACGTGCGCCCGGGCGCGTTCCGCGTCATCGACGTGCGCCCGCGCTGAGCGCGCATGCCGCAGGTTGGTGGCGTCATTCTGCGGGACGTATCACCATCTACAAGCGGACCGTGGCAGCGGCTTTGAGGCCGGTGTCCACGTTGCGCACTTCGACTCGCCACTCGCCGGGCGGGTCGTCGAGCGCAAGCGGGATCAGCGCCTCCGCGCGCGGCGTCGAGGGGTAGAGCGTGCGCGCATAGTAGTGCCGGGGCTGGCCGTCCGGGCCGAACACGTTCACGCGGAACACGGGCGAGAAGTCCTGCGGCACGCCCTCGCCCAGGAGGCCGCACTTCACGCGCAGCCCGTGCGCTTGCGCGTCCCATCGCACTTCCGCGCGCACGCGGGTGGGCCGGAACGGCAGGGCCGAGAGGAACGAAGCCGACGTCTGGCTGAGTTGGAGCGCGGCCTGCGCAGTGTGGCCGAGGTAGCGGCCGGCCCGCAGGTCGAAGATGTGCATGGGCCTGGGCGCGCGCAGCGTCGCGGCCACGGCTGTGTCCGTGCCGGGCAGACGCGGCGCGAGCACGCCCACGTACGTGACCGGCCCGCGCTGGAACGTGGACACGCGGCCGTTGGGCATCGGCTCGCCCTGGGCGTCGGCCAGCCGCCAGGCGGGGGCGGCCTTGAGCTTCGCCATGAGCGCTTGCGCGAGCGCCAGCCACGGCCGGCGGCCGCGCTCATCTTGTTGCGTGCTGTATTGCGACCACGAGAAATTCAGCAGCACGGCTCGGCCCTTGCCCGCCGCGTGGGCCACGACGAGCGGCGCGCCCGGCTGGGGCGCGAACAGCGGCCGCGCGCCGGCCAACGCCACGGACGCGTCCGCGCGCAAGGCTTTCAACGCGATGCCCTGCCCGAGCGCGAGCGTGGCGTCTTTGGCCTTCGCCTTGGCGCCGTTGCTGTGGATGCCGAAGAGCGCGTCGAGCGCGCCGGCCTGGCGCATGACGCAGCGCTCGTCCGCGCCTCCCGGCGCGATGTCGGCCAGCACGATGCCGCCGGCGCGCACGTACGCGTCGATAGCTTGGGCCTCCTTGTCCGACAGCGCGACCGCGTGGGGCATGATGAGCAGCGCGGGGTTCTTCTTGGCCAGCACGCCGGCCTCGACCTGCCGGCTGGTCACGTAGTCGGGCACGAAGCTGAGGGCGTGCAGCATCGCGACCGCGCCGCGGTGCGCCTTGTCGTAGCGGCCGAACGGAGCGGCGCAGGAGTTCATGTGGAGCGACGACTGCGAGTGGTAGAGTGCGACGCGGTCGAAGAGTTGGTCGCTGCGCGCCAGCATCTGCCCCAGTCCGTCGGTGATCTCCTTGAGGTCGGGCAGGAACCAGTCCATCCAGTAGGCGAAGCTGAGGTCGCTGTTGTAGAAGTCCTCGCAGGTGTACGAGCAATAGACTTCGAGCAACGTGCTGCCGTCGAGCACGGTGGACCAAAGGAAGCGGGGCGGCTTGGTGGGATCGCGGCGGCTGTGGTTGTATCCGCCGAACCAACTCCCGCGGATGATGGAGCGCGGCGAGATCGCGGACTGAAGCGCGATCTGTTCCGGCCGGCGGTACGGCCCCCAGAACTCCAGACCTTTGATCGTCAGTTCCAACTCGCCGGGCACCGAGCCCTCCGCGCCGACGCGCGCCCGCGGGTCGACCTTCTGGATCGCGTCGTGCCACTCGTGGTGCCACGACGCGTAGAGCCGCTCGCGGAACGCCTCGGAGTCGTGATAGCGCGGCGGGTTGGACTTGGCCGCAGCGCGGCTGAGGCACTCGGCTTGGCCGAATCTTGCGTACGCCGTGCCCCAGGCCGCGTTGAGCGCCTCCACGTCTGGGTAGCGCTCGGCGAGGAACTTGGCGAACGCGGGCCGTAGATCCTTGTGCGTGCCGCCGTCGCCGGGGATGAAGTTTTCGTCGCCGAGCGAGTAGACCAGCGGGTCGTAGGGTGCGGAAAGCTTGGCGCGTTCGGCGGGGGAGTTGGCGAAGCGCGCGTCGCCCCATCGGTTGCTCACGCGGCCGTCCTTCCAGGCGATGCGCGCGGCGTAGGGAATGGCGCGCATGTCTTGCCGCGCAATGTCGATGGGCCGCCGTCCTTCGCCGCTCAGGCCGTTGCCGTAGTAATGGAGGATCGCGTTGAACCCGAAGCGCTGGAGTTGCTGCGCGGCGTAGTGGCCGAAGATGCCGGGATAGTTGCCCCACACGAGCGCGGGGAAGTCGTCGCCCTCCGGCTGGCGCACGAAGAACTCGCCCTCGGCCGCGTCCATGGGCTGTTGGCCGCGCAGCAAGACCGCGCGCACGCGGTTGGCCAGGCTCACCGAGTGGCCCAGCGGCAGGCGGAAGGGAGCCGACTGCTGGCCAGCCTTGAGCGGGACCTCGGCCTGCGCGAACCGCCGGCCGTAGTTGTCGAGCAGCGCCACGCGCAGGCGCCAGTTTCCGGCAGGGCAGGGCTTGTCCAGCGCCACCGTGCCCGCGCACGGCTCGTTGCGGTCGAACGTGAGCTTGCTCGGTTCGACCTTGGCGATCTTGACCGGCGAGTCCGCAAGCAGGGCCGCGCTCGCCCAGCCCTCGACCCCGCGGCTGGACACGACGCGCAGGTCGAGGAAGTGCGTGCCGCCGGCAAGCTGGGGCAGCTCGAGCGTGAGCGCGTTCGCGCCGGGCGTGAGCGCCACCGCGCGCGGCTTGGCGAACTCGCGCTTGCCCCACGCGTTGCGCACGGACACTTCGAGCGTCGCGTCGAGCGCGGCAGCGGACGTGTTGGTCGCACAGACCGCGACGCGGTGGC